>JAPYTO010000162.1 GCA_029941865.1 Fuerstiella sp.
GGCATCTGCTGCGGCGGCATCTGCTGCGGCGGCATCTGTTGACCGGGCGGCATCTGTGGATAGCCTGGATGCGGTTGCTGCATCGGCTGACCGGGCATCGCCGGATACATCATGCCTGGCTGCATTGGCGGATTGGGATACATTCCCGGCTGCATCGGCATCTGCGGCTGATACATCGGCTGCTGTGGAACTGTGCCCTGCTGTTTGGCGGCCAACTTTGCCTTGCGTTCTTCTTCCTCCTGCAACAGCTTCTCGCTGATCTTGATTTTTTTCCTGTGCTTGGCGGGGGCGGCAATTCCTTGCGACACCCGATCCGCGTCAGCGCGACTGTCCAGTCTCTGGTCAATGGAATCCGCCTGTGTCTTTTTGAGCTCCTTCAGTGTTTGCTCGTGCAGCTCCGACGGATCGACTTCGAAAAAATTCACGGTCCGGAAGGCGCTGGCCAATTCCTGCATATTGGCGTACCGCTTTGCGGGTTTTTTTTCCAACATCCGCAGGATGATTCTATCCAGTTCTTTGGTGACGTTTTCATTGTAGATGGACGGTGGGACAACATCTTCTCCCAGATGCTTCTTCAGCAAAGCACTGGGGGAGTCCCCGGCGAAAGGTGGCTGACCGGTCAGCACTTCGAAGAAACTGACGCCCAGACTGTACATGTCTGTCTGTTCAGTGGGCGCCTTTTTCAGGATTGTTTCCGGTGCGATATATGTGCGTGTTCCCTGAATTGATTTTTGCTTACCGAAGAGCAACTTGCTAACTGTCCCCTTGATTTTCGACGACAGCGAAAAGTCAATAACACGGACTTCGCCCGCCTTGTTGACAAGAATGTTGTCCGGTTTGATGTCGCGATGAAGCCAGCCCGTTTCGTGCATGTATTGAAACGCCTGAACCAGGGATTCTGCCAGCTTCGGAAACACGGATTGAATCGCCGGCAGATTTGAGGTGATATGAGTTTTCAGGCTGGGCGACCGGAAGAAGTCCATGATGATGAAAGCATGATCGCGATTCATCTCAAGCTCACGGAACTGCAGAAATGCGGGATGTTCCAGCGACTTGCCAACTTTGAATTCGTGTTTCAGGACCGCTTTTTCTACGGGGTCCTTGCGGGCGTCATTCAGCATCATTTTCATCGCCAGCTGCATTGCAGTGCCCGTTTCGACAACCTCCCAGATCTGCGTCGAAGTACCCGCAGCGACGCAGTTGCGCATTTCGTATTTGCCGACGGTTATTGGTCCTTCACTCACTACACCCACTCCTGATTTTTAAGCCACTGAGTCACTTCCGAATCGGACCGGACAGCGGCACGATCTTTGGGAAGAAGCTGAATTGTCGACGCGCGTAAGAACGGACGGGAAGCGGTCACCGATCCTCATGAATTGGTACCGCCTCAGTCATCTCTCATTATAGACGAACACTCGGAATCGATGCGAAGCCAAATCCGTCTGTTGGCATATGTTAACTTCAGAGTGCCGCAACCCGTTGCCAATAAGTTTACTTTCTGACATAGTTCTGCCATGGATTGCAAATCTTTCCGCCATTCCAGACGTTGCCCCGCCATCAAAATCCTCTCTCCAGGAGCAGATTATGACTTGTTTCCGTGCTCTGATCCTGTTCGCGACGTCCCTGCTCTTCCTGATCGATGCTCAGGCGGCTGGCCTGAAGGTCGTGCGGTTTTCAGGGGCGCTTTCCCAGCAGACAAGAGGGGAGTCTCAGATTCTGAGGCGTTTTGAGGCGTTGCTGCTGGATGACGGAGCTGTACCATTCTTCGCCGTGCTGGACGATGAACGCGACGGATGTCCCTGGCCGGAGAGCTTTGGGCAGGTCGCCTCAAACGGTGTCGCGCCACATCTGATTTATGACTATGACGACAGCACTTACACGCTGCCCTTGCCCGCACTTGTTCTTGACGTACCGGACGGTGCCGCTGTCGGCAGCCAATGGAGTGTTGACGGCTGGACCTACCAGATTACGTCCACACAGCCCGGAGCTGATGCCTTGTGGACGATTGAAGCACGTGAACGCCGTGGGCGTCGGCAAACGTTGAGCGTTTCCGCGGAATCAGGATCGCTGGTTAAGGCGACTCAGGACGTCTTTATGGGACAGGGTGTTCGCTTTGAACTCAATTTAGATCAAACTTCATCGGAAGTTCTGGACAATGATGTTGCCGAGCGCGTCGGTCAACTGCGGTCTGAATTATTGACACTGCAGGCGGCACTAAAACGCAGGCCGGATACTCAACTGTCAGAATTGTCACCTCGACAGGTTGACGACGCGAAACCTCAATTGGCATCGTTAACAACACTTGCGGTCGACACTCCATTACAGGAATCCGTTCTGAGAATCCGGCGCAATGTTGAACAACAGGCACGACGGATTGCTCAAACGATGGACCGGCAGAAGCTATTGCTTGACCGTGCCGCACCGGCATTTTCACTGAACCTGATTGGCGGAGGCAGCCTTTCGTCGGAATCGTTGCGACAAAAAACTGTGGTGCTTCACTTCTGGAAGTACGCTGAAAAACCACTGTCTGAACCCTACGGTCAGGTCGGCTACCTGGAATACCTGTTCAATAAATATAAGCAGATGAACGTGGATGTTATCGGAGTAGCCATGAATCAGTCGCTGCAGCAAAGCGAGACTGCTCGTGCCGGTCAACGAACGGCCAGAAAGCTGGCAGAGTTTATGAAACTGAGTTATCGGATCGGCTACGACGATGGATCATTGCTGCGTGAACTTGGTGATCCCCGTGACTCCGCCGGTCAACTGCCGCTGTGGGTGGTGCTTTCACCAGCGGGGAAAATTATTCACTATCACAGTGGCTTCTATGAAGTCGATCGCCAGCACGGTCTGAAGCGGCTGAATGACGTTCTGGTCAAGCAAATTCGCGCCAACAGTAATTGATCGTTGTCCCCGCTCCGTCAACGGGAACGCCCCCGCCCTGCTCCACCAACGATTTAGATTGCCACTACCGCGTGCGGGCGGTCGGTCGGACTTGAACAGAGTGACGCGGAACGCCCGGAGGTGGGATGCTGTTTGTTCTTTGCTCGCTGTGCGTGCTGCCCGGTTTTTTTTAATAAGCGGTTGCGGTGTCGATGCTCCGACTCTGTCCGCCCTGCTCTGTCAGGCCGCGGCGTGAATCAGCGTGTCGGTCGACCGGCCACATGCTGCAGATAGTCGCCGTATTCGTTTTTGTAGTCTGCGGCGAGACTAAGCAGTTGACTGCGGTCAATAAAGCCGCGATGGAGAGCGATTTCTTCCGGGCAGGAGATTTTAAGTCCCATTCGTTTTTCGATCGCTGCCACAAAATTGCCGGCGTCCAGCAATGAGTCGTGCGTGCCAGTGTCCAGCCACGCGAATCCTCGAGACAGCGTCTCCACGCACAGACGTCCGCGGCGCATGTACTCACGATTGACATCCGTGATTTCCAGTTCACCGCGAGGCGACGGCTTCAGATTGCGAGAAATTTCAACAACGTCGTTGTCGTAGAAGTAGAGGCCGGGTACAGCAAAGTTGGATTTCGGTTCCGGCGGCTTTTCCTCCAGCGAAATGGCTCTGCCCTCCGCATCAAATTCGACGACGCCGTAACATTTGGGATCACGAACCTCATAACCAAAAATCGTCGCCCCGTCCTGCAGGGATGAAGCACTTTCCAGGATTCCCTGAAAGCCACGTCCGTAGAAAATGTTATCACCCAGTACCAGCGCGACGTGGTCTTCGCCGACAAAGTCCGCTCCCAGAATGAATGCCTGGGCCAGCCCTTCAGGATTCGCCTGTTCAACATAGGAAAACTTCATGCCCCACTTTGAACCGTCGCCAAGTAACTTTTCGAAACCTCCAAGGTCTCTGGGCGAGGAAATTACCAGAACGTCCTGGATGCCCGCCAGCATCAGAGTGGACAGCGGGTAGTAGATCATCGGCTTGTCGTAAACCGGAGCCATCTGTTTACTGATACCAAGCGTCAACGGAAACAGACGCGATCCCGTGCCACCGGCCAGCACGATGCCTTTTTTGAAATACGTCATTTGGATTCCAGTCCCAGTCGTTCGCGGCGATAGTCGCCGCTTTGAACACGTTCTACCCAGTTTGAATTGTCGACATACCACTGCACGGTCTGTTCGATGCCGCTGGCGAAATCCTGCGTGGGCTCCCAGCCAAGTTCGTTTTTGATTTTGGAAGCGTCGATCGCGTAGCGGCGGTCGTGGCCAGGCCGATCAGTCACGTATGTGATGAGCGATTCGCAGGGAGCATGTGGCAGACCCGGACAAAGTCTGTCGACTGTGCGACAAATCGTAGTGACGATGTCGATATTCGTCTGTTCGTTATTGCCGCCGACGTTGTAGCACTCACCAATGCGACCATTGTCGAGAACCGTTTCAATGGCTTTGCAGTGGTCTTCGACAAACAGCCAGTCCCGCACGTTCATTCCATCACCGTACACCGGCAGAGGTTTTCCTTCCATTGCATTCAGAATCATCAGCGGAATAAGTTTCTCCGGAAACTGATACGGACCGTAATTGTTGCTGCAGTTGGTCATCACAGTCGGCAGACCGTAGGTGTGCAGGTACGCTCTGACGAAATGATCGGACGCCGCCTTTGACGCTGAATACGGACTGTTTGGCGAATATGGCGTATCTTCCGTGAACAAACCGGTGTCGCCCAGTGAACCGTACACTTCGTCGGTGGAGACGTGTAGAAAACGAAACGCCTGCCTCGCATCGTCGTCAAGTTCTGCCACGTACGCCCGGACTTCCTCAAGCAACCGACACGTGCCCACGACATTCGTCTGGACAAATTCCAGCGGGCCATCGATGGAACGGTCCACATGAGACTCGGCAGCAAAATTAACAACGGCCACCGGCCGATGCTCAGACAGCAACGACCTCACCAGTTCACGGTCGCCAATGTCGCCCTGCACCAGTCGCTGATTTTGTCTTTCAGAACTCGGCAGCGAATCCGGATTGCCAGCGTACGTCAGTTTGTCCAGGTTGATGATCGTCGTTTCAACGCGGCGGACGGCCCGTCGTATGAAACAGCTGCCAATGAACCCCGCCCCACCAGTCACCAAAAGTGTTTTCATATTGCTGTCTTCAACGTGGTTTCCAATTAATCAGTGCCTGCTCAACAGCTTCATGAACCGGACTCAGAGGCAAGCCAGCGGCCATAGCTTTGCTGACATCCAGAACGCAGTTGGATCGAGGCGTCAAGGCGGCCTGCTGCATGAATTCCTGCTCGGACTCGAAGAACGAAAACTGTTTGTCCGACAGGCCGTGCCGGGTAATCATGTCAACCACTTCGCGTGTTGTGACACACCCGGGATTCGTAAGATTCCATGTCCCGAAGTCAACTCGTTTGGTCCAGCAGGCAATGCAGGCGTCCGCAAACTCAGTCAATTGCGACAGACTGTTAGTTGCACTCAGCAGACGATCGTATCTCATCATTTTGGAAATATAATTTCGCGGCGAATCATGCTCATCGAACGGAATCCGCAGCCGCCAGATAAAACATTGTTCTGCCCCCGCCAGGACCTCTTCCCCCAGCGCTTTGCACCCGGAATAGAAACTGCAGTTGTTCTGCCGAAACGAAAAATTCGGAGCATCTTCCTCCGTGAATCCGGATCCATCAGGCTTTGAGCCGGTGTATATGCAACCTGACGAAACGTGTCCCCACGGCAACTTCAGATGCTCGCACACTTCTCGAATGATGCCGGGCAGCACCGCGTTTCCGGCCAGACACTCAGCCTTGTGCAATTCACAAGCGTCGACGTTCGGCCGCCCCGTATATCCGGCAGCGTTAATCACAAACGTTGCACTCGTGTCGCGCAGGCAGGTCAGTAATGCGTCGGGCGTGGAGTAATCAATCTGGTCACGCGATACAACCGTGAAGCCCTGCTCTGCTTCCGACAAAGATCGTTGAAAAGCACTGCCGACATACCCATTTCCGCCGAGTATCACAAACATTCAGCAAGACCCTGTTACCTTGTAATTGAACCAATTCGAAAACTAACTTGTACTTGTTAATCCCAGCGTGTTATGTACAAATCCGGAATTCACATCCAGGATCGTTCATTTTCCTGCGAAGTAACCTGAATTTTCCTACATCACGGCCACGGACGCAGCTGGAAATGCCAATCCTGAAAAAGGAACCGGACCTCTTCCCGGAACAACTTCTCGAAAACACATCGGTCGTCAGTCCCGATGGTGAGTGGTATGCGATGTATACTCTGTCGCGACGCGAAAAAGACCTGATGCGACGCCTGCGGGTCCAGAATATCGCCCACTACGGCCCAATGGTACCCAACCGAACGAGGTCGCCTCAGGGCCGTATTCGCACCAGCTTTGTGCCGCTGTTCGCTGGTTACGTGTTTGTATTCGGCACGGAAGAGGATCGCTATAACACGGTGGCTACCGGTTGTGTTTCGAAGTGTATCGCAGTCAACGATGCCGACCAGCTGGTCACAGATCTGCGTCAGGTTCGTCTGCTGGAAGAGCATGGCGAAGACCTTCAGGCGGAAGTCCGCCCGGTTGTCGGCCAGCTTGCCAGGATTGTCCGCGGGCCACTCAAGGAAAGAGAGCTGACAGGCACGATTACCAGGGTGAAAAGTCAGCACCGGCTGACGATCATGGTGAACTTTCTGCAGCAGGGGGCTTCAATTACCATCGACGAAGCGGACATCGAACTGCTGTAAGGCAGGAATCCGTCGAAAAGGCGACAGGCCGTACCAGAACTCGCCCATTTGCAGGTTACCGATTTTCCCACTGCCTCAGCAGTTGGTGCAGCGTGTCGGCTGCCCGAAGTTCAGGTTGCTGGCTCGAGAGTCAAAAGACTCGGTCGCTATTCAGGAGCACATCGATCTGGCTGCCGATCGGAATCTCCGGCCATAGCTTGTCCGACGGTTCAACGCGAACTGTCGCCGCGCTTTGACCACCCGCGTCAGCGGCTTCGGCCAGCATGGGCAGGGTGCATACCTTTCCTCGATAGCGTTCGTTGCCGGGAAAGATCAGGACAACTGACGTGCCTGGTTCAATTTCGTTTACTCGATCAGTTGGCAGGTTCAACAGCACGTAGCGTTGGTCGGTATGCAGGATTTTTAACATGATTTCGCCGGTGGACATCATATCACCAACTTTATACCGAACCTGTCCAATCTTGCCGTACTTCGGACAGATCACCTCGACATCGCGGTTGAGCGCCTTCAATTCCGTAAGTCGTTGAGCCGCTTCGTCAAACTGAACGCGAATGCTTTCCACTCCGGCAGCTCGTCGAACCTGTTGCGGCAGCGTTTCTCTGAATTCTTCCAGCTTCCGCAAACGCATTTCGACATTGCGAGCCTCTATGCTCAGGATACTGTCGCCATTTCCTTCCGATGCCAAAACTGTACGTGACTGGACGGGAGAAGGTAATTCCGGCAGTCGGGGAACGCCGACCGAGGATTCACCAGACGCACCGCTTATGAAGATCATGGGATTAGAAACAGCACTGCGGACTCCCAGTATCTTTGGGTTGGACACTGCGTACACGCCTGTGCCAGTCGCAATGCCCCGGCTGTTCGTCCGCGACGCTGAACGAACATGTTCGAACGATGTCCGATTAACTTCCTGAATCAGGTGTGCTCGCGTGCGCACGTCGGACAGTTCACGATCCAGTTCGCGTGTGCGCCATTCCAGATCCAGTGATGCCTGAGCATCCGCCTGTTGCAGTCGGTGTTCCAACTCGCGTACACGCTGCTCGTGCAGCGCGATTATCGCCAGATGTTCTGTCTTTTCCAGAATCAGCAGACTGTCCCCCGAGAAAACTTCGTCGCCGGGACCAACATTAGATTTCACAAGCCGTGATTCTGTGGGAACTCGCAACGAAGTGATGTCGGTCGCAAGAATACCGCGAATTGGCTGATTGGACTGTAGACCAAGCCAGTGGACGAACAGGCAGCCAATCAGAAGTGCGCAACCCAGTAATGTCGCTGTGCGTACGAGTGACGCGGGCAAATGACGAAGACTATTCGACGGTCCGGTCGATTGCGGGCGACGCAACGTCCGCGCCTGTTCGACCCATTGCTCATCTGTCAACGCTGACGACGTCATCCCCAACTCGTCGGCGAACACGCGAATTTCGCTATGTTCCCAGAGTGCGAGCTGAGCCCAAAAATAGACGCCCAGTCGGTTGAGCGCAACGGCTTCTCGTGTATCAATACCTCGGATAACGGTGAGGTCGTCTGCTCCCGCCGGCGCGTGGTCATAGACCGGTCCGAATCTGTGGTCTATTCGGTAACCATGCGACAGCTGGTCAAACATATTTGATGCCAGTGATCGGTTCATTTTTCCAGAAGCCTCCCTGCCCTGCGGTTCGTGCCGGGCTCAGTCGGTGGCGTATATATGCCTGCCCAATGCAACTGTTCCATTTCGCGAGATGACCGGCAGAAACTGCCGGACTTCCTGAATATGAACAAGGCGCGCGCAAATTGTGACGGTCACCCATGAGTTTCATCGGCCGCAGGATCGTCAAAGATTCACGAATTCCCAACAGCCGCCCCATTGATTCGACCAATTCAACCGTCGCCCATGGATTCACCAGGCGGTTTGTCTGCCAGGGAGCTTCCGGACACTGCGGCAGTTCGGCATGTCCAGGCAGAATCGGCGCAAATGCCGTCTCTGCAACTGTTTGTTGCGCAACAACTCGGCGTGGTCGACACCCATATTGCCGGTGAAAACACGGGCAATCACCCCGTGGCCTGTTTGTTCAACGCCTGGGTGTTAGAATAAACGGTCGCATTCCCGGCGGGTGGCTGCCCATTGTCGCCGATTGAGAATTGCAGCAAAATTGCGGTCTGCATGTGGCTTTTGTGCGAAAAACTGGAATTGATAAGCACCCGGATGAGTTTGATGCATACAACACGTTTTGCCGACGCCCTTCGGTGGTGTGCCGTCGGGCTTTGCTGCACGGTCGCCGCCACAACGCTGCCCGCGGATGAAAGTCCCAAACCGGCTGCTGTCGCACAGAAAGCGACCGTTCCGGCGGCACATGCCGGACCCGCCAATCGTCTCAGTAAGGAGTCCAGTCCCTACCTGCTGCTGCACGCGCACAATCCCGTGGACTGGTATCCCTGGGGGCCGGAAGCTTTCGAAAAGGCGAAGAAGGAAAACAAGCCGATTTTTCTCTCCATCGGCTATAGCAGCTGCTACTGGTGCCATGTGATGGAGCGAAAGGTTTTTTCAGACAAGACCATCGCGGCCTGGATGAACGATCATTTCGTCAACATAAAGGTGGATCGCGAAGAACGCCCGGATGTCGACGATATCTACATGACCAGTTTGCTGGTGTACCAGCAAATGGTGGGTTCGCCCGGCGGTGGCGGATGGCCGATGTCGATGTTTCTGACTCCCGAAGGCAACCCCATTGCTGGTGCAACCTACCTGCCTCCCCATGATTCTCCCGAGCGGGGCCCCGGTTTTCTGACGGTCGCCAAACGAATCGACGAATTGTGGCATCAGCGTAAAAGCGATCTGGAACGTACGGCATCCATGATTGCGAACCAGGTTCAGAGAATGGGACAGCCTGGCGTGCAACTGAAACCGGTTAAGCTGGCGGCCGAGCTACTTAACGGTGCAATTGCTCGCATACGTGAAATGTATGATCCGGTCTGGGGAGGCGTTGACTTCGACAGAAATCGACCGGGAAAACCCCGTTTCCCAAATATCCCACGTCTGGAACTGGTGCTCGACCTCCATGAATCCACGGACGACGGCGAGTTACTGAAGATCGTCGAACATTCTCTTACGCGGATGGCTCAGGGAGGCATTCACGACCATCTTGGTGGTGGGTTTCATCGCTACAGCACAGATCGTCGATGGCACGTTCCGCACTTCGAAAAAATGCTGTATGACCAGGCGATGATGCTGAGCATCTATACGCGGACGGCTTCGATCACGAACAACGATGTTTACCGGAGCGTCGCTGTCGGTATCGCTGAATTCATACACGATGAAATGACGACGCCGGAAGGAGCATTCTGTTCTGCGCTGGACGCAGAAACGAATGCGATTGAAGGCGAGTATTATGTTTGGACGGCGGAAGAAATCACAGCCGTGCTGGGCGAAGGCGATACCAACGTCTTTTCAGCAGTGTACGGTGTCAATGAACCGAACCCGTTCAAACACGGCATCGTGCTGCACCTGCCAAAGTCTGTCGACGATGCGATCAATGAACAGCAACTCGATTCACAACAGACCAAAGACCGCCTGACAGCAATGCGGTCCCGGCTGCTGAAGGCTCGCTGGCAACGAGAGCGCCCGCTACTGGACGACAAGGTCCTGACCGCATGGAATGCCTTGATGATCAAATCACTGGCCGTCAGCGGACGTGAACTGAATCGTCCACAGGATACGGCCGCCGCCATTAAAGCGGCCGACTTTCTGCTGACCCATCTGCGTGATGCTGATGGCCACCTTTTAAGAACATGGAGAAACGGTGCCGCCAAATACTCGGCCTATCTGGATGATTATGCGTTTCTCGTTTCAGCCCTGCTGGAACTGCACCGAACAACTCACAGTGAGCGGTGGCTGACGGAAGCTCGGCAACTGGCGCAGCTGCAGAATGATCTGTTCTACGATGACAAGCTGCACGCATTCTACTTCACGGCAAAAAACCACGAGAAACTGATCGCTCGCACCAGCTCGGCTTACGATTCCGTGTTCCCGTCGGCCAACAGTGTGACCATTCGCAACCTGCTGGAACTGGATGCACTCCGCGAGTCACCGAAACTTGTCACAGTGGCACGCGACACACTCAAGCAGTTTGCTCCGACGTTGCAAAAAGCACCGGGGTCCTGCAGCGGACTCGCCCGGGCATTGCATTTGTGGCTTTCCAGGGCGGACCGATTAACGGCCGCGCGCTCCACAGATGCTCCGGCATCAGCAACTGTGCAGCGTAGAAAATACGGCAAACCACCATGGCAACTGGCTTCTCTTCAGAAAACCAAAGTGGACACGTCGGAGGCACGGCGTGCACCAAAGGAACGTACAACATTCCGCCCGATCGTTCCCGCCAACGCTCCGGCAGCCGGTTTTGCCCCACCGGACAAACCCAAACCGTTGAAGGTTAAGATCTATCCGCTGTACAACAAGATTCCCCGTGGCGGTAAGTGCTTTGTTGCCGTGGAACTGCAGGTCAAGTTTGGCTGGCACATCAATGCAAATCCCTCCAGCCCTGATTTTCTGGTACCGACAGAATTGTTGTTAAAGTCGAAGCAAAAAATTAAACTCACCAGGGTCAAGTACCCTGGACATCACGACCTGAAGGTGGAAGGATTCGACGAGGCCTACCATGTTTACGATGGAAAGGTTCTTTTGTATGGGCTGCTGGAGATTGACGAAAACGAAACTGCGCAGGACGCAGAAATGGAATTTCACGTTAAGTTCCAGGGGTGTAACGAAAACGAATGTTTGCCTCCGGACCTGATTGTGATGAAGGGCAAACTGCCGTTCGCCGCAAAGGGGGAGACACTGAAGAAGACAAATCTCGAAAAGTGGCCCAAGGCGAAGGACAAAGACAAGCCGACAGCGAACGCGGCCGGAAAGCCACGCGGCAACTGATGGGCGGGCCAGGTTCACGGCTGAATCCGAACCATCCGTCGTTTTGCCGCCGTGTCACTGGCGGGATGTGTTTCTTTTTCCCGCGAAACGCCCGTTCCATGTCAAATCGTTGGTAGAAAACGGACTGTGCTGCTGATACCTTTCACCCTCCGTTTTTGGCGTTTACACCTTTATTAATTAACAATTCGATCCCATGGCAGTTCAGGCAATTTCAGGTGTCAGTCCTTCATCGGAAGCTGTGGTGATGATGGAGTACCCTTCCCTTGCGTCGACCGGTATCGGTCAACTTCTGGGGTGGCTTTTCGAACTTGTCCCCCTTCGCCCTTTTGGCCTGATGAAGGTCTCATATGTGTTCGCGCTCCTGGCGCTGCCACTTGGGCTGCCACTGTATTTCCTGCAGAAAGCCTTCGGCGAACGCTACGTCCTGACCAATCGAAACGTGCAGGTCTGGACGGCCCGCAGGACTCGCATGGTGTCCTCCGTCGCTCTCGCTGACATCGCAGACGTCGTGTTGGAGCAACACCCCGGCCAGGTCTTCTACAACGCCAGCGACATTCACCTGGAAGCGGCCAGTGGTCAGAGGATACTGACACTCAAGGGTGTTAAAGATCCCGGTTCGTTTAAGAACGCCATCACATGCACCGTTGATTCCCGTCGCATGGTGCAGGAATCGCTGGACCAGATTGCTGCCCGCAGCTAGTGCATTTTTACTTTGTTTCGTAGCGGAAGCCGCCAAGGCTTTCGACCTGTCACTGCCGAAATTCCTGGCGAATTCCGCTACAGAACGACCGCGTGATTTGAAAACTGCTGTAGAGCACGCTTCACCGAAGTGTAGCGACTGCCGCCACCCTTCTTCAGCTGCGAAATTGTGCGCCGGACCCGCTACACGTCCGTGCCACACGCATCTCGGGAGTTTTCAAAAACATATGGTCGTGGGGCTCGTGGAAAGCGACTCTCGCAAGTGAAAAGACGTTCGCCGCGGGCACCATAGTATTCCTGTTGGATTATCCCAGCTGCCACTGCGCCATCCGCAGTTGTGCCAGCGGACTGTCGCTGAGTTTCTCGTACCAAACGGTGACGAATTTATTCGCCGCCAGCTCGACCGTCGACGGATAGCCCAGGTCGCCCGACGTCGCACTACCGTAGATAATCACGGGCTCCGACCATGTCTGAGCATTATCTGTGCTGATGCGAGCCTGATTGCCAAGGGGGGCTCGACGATGACCATACGTCATCAACAGGCGGTCGTCGGAAAGCCGAAGCAGATGCGAGGGAAGGCCCCAAACGCCGATCGCATAGGGGGTGGCCCATGTTTTGCCGCCGTCCGTGGAATGGGTCTGCAGCGTCTCTCCACTGTTGGCTTTATTGTGATTGCGAATCTGAACAATCAGTCGACCGTCAGCTGCTTCCACCGCATGCAGTTCGTGGTACTGGCTGCTGTCGTCTCCGGGACGTGTGGGGATTTCAGAAACCTGGCTCCACGTTTTTCCGTCGTCGTCGGAAACACATGTCTCCACTGTCCGTTGGCTTTTCCACAACGTCACTCCGGCGTAGAACAGACGTCCGTCGCTGAGATTGATGGGGCCGTGGGGGCTGTTGACGGGGACGCGGTAGGCAGGTGACCAGCTCTGACCTCCGTTCTCAGATCGCAGCATCCAGCAGCCAAGTTGCTTTGGCCGCTCTTCGTCGGTCAATCTTCGGTGAGCGGCCTGCCAGCGAGCCAGCTGGTCTGCGGGCATCGTGGCCCTGCCCTGCTCTGCTGCAGCTGCCGCCTTCTTTAAACCCGGTTCGTACGCCAGCGATGTAAACGTTGTGGCCAGCAGCGTCCCGTTCGCCGTTTCCAGAATTCCGGCGTCACGGTCATCAATGGCGCCATCGAGGATTGTTCTGGCATACGTCCATGTGTCACCATTGTCCGTAGAGCGAATTAATTCGACTCGGCCAAACGGGCAGACATGTGTTTCCCGTCCACCGGAACAGACCACCAGCAGTTCCCCGTTCTTCCGACGTATCATCGTCGGCCAGCCGTGGTAGCGGTCCGACTGAAGACTGATTGTCTTCACTTCGCCGACCGAGAACTCCGGTGGCGACGTTGCTGCACGGGTGAATGATGATTGCGACGCCAGCAGGCCGGCTGCAGAAGCTGACAACATTGTGCGACGGGAAATTTGTGGCATGAGTGAGGTACCAATGAGGAAGGATGGTGGGTGGCCAGCGAACGGAACACGAAGCATAAAACGATATTGATGGGTGGCTCGACCGAATCGTCGTGCACCGAGCCAACCAGAGCAGCGGTTTTATTTACGCTCCAAACAAACGTGCGAACCCGACGGCGGCCCGTGCGGCCTCGCCTGATTTTTGCATCACTTGGAATACGGATGAAGACACTTCAGAATACTCCATTGTGACACGTCGTCGAAAGGATACCAATGCTCCACCGAATTCTGTATTCCACCGTCGTTTTGCTTGGCATCGGTGCGATCACCGCAGCCGATGAGGACTACGATCTGGTTCCGCTGAAACACAATCAGAAAGACCTCGTCGTTGATTTGGGGGTGGGGCTATGGGCTCATCCACTGCCGATGGATTTCGATGGCGATGGCGACAATGACCTTGTTGTGTCCTGTCCGGACAAGCCCTTCAACGGGACGTACTTCTTCGAGAATTCGTCTGGTGATATGAAGTTGCCAGTGTTTGAACCGCCCGTCAGGATCGGACCGGGATATCACAGCATTCGTGTTTCGTATGTGGGGGACCGCGTCGACGTGATGACTGCAGCGACAATACACCAGGACTTTCCGAAGCACCGATTTGATAAACCGATAAAAGTCGCCGTTCCCGGCAAAGTGGCCAAGGCAAAAAAAACACGAGCCAATCAGTGGCACCGGGTCGACTGGGACAACGATGGCGATCACGATCTCGTCATTGGACTCGGCATCTGGGACAACTACGGCTGGGACGATGCGTGGGACTCCAACGGCGTCTGGAAGAACGGCCCACTGCACGGTCACGTTTTCCTGGTGACGAATGACGGATCCGACAATAAGCCAAAGTGGGGCACGCCGCGAAAAATAGAAGCCGGTGGGACAGCGGTCGACGTCTACGGCTGGCCGAGTCCCTGCGTGGCGGATTTTGACGGCGATGGTGACCGCGATCTGATATGTGGCGAATTCGTCGACAGGTTCACCTGGTTCGAGAACACCGGCACGGACAGCGTGATTGTACTTGCACCCGGCAAACGAGTCGTGACTGACGACGGCGCGGAGTTGCAAATGGATCTGGAGATGATCGTGCCAACACCTATCGACTGGGATAAAGACGGAGATGTGGACCTGATTGTCGGTGATGAAGACGGACGTGTCGCATTCGTCGAGAATGTCACCAGCAAAGGAATTCTGACTTTTAAGCCACCGGTCTACTTTCGGCAAAAAGCGGACTGGCTGAAGTTTGGAGCTCTGGCCACACCGTACTGCACCGATTGGGATGGCGACGGAGACACAGACATCCTGTGTGGCAACACCGCTGGCTACATCGGGTTCTTCGAAAACAAGGGTGGCGTGCCGAACCAGTGGGCAGCACCGCAACTCCTGAAATCCGGCAGCGAAACCCTACGAATTATGGCCGGCCCGAACGGTTCCATTCAGGGCCCTTGTGAAGCCAAATGGGGCTACACAACGCTGAGCGCCGCGGATTGGGATGGCGACGGCCGGACCGACATTCTGGCAAATTCCATCTGGGGAAAAATTGTCTGGTATCGCAATCTCGGACCAGGAGATGACGGTCGACCACGACTTTCAGAAGCAGAGTCTGTTACTGTCGAATGGCCTGACAGGACGCCGAAACCGTCGTGGACATGGTGGAATCCCGTCGGCAAAGAATTGGTGACTCAGTGGCGAACGACTCCCGAAGCCGTCGACTTCAATGCCGATGGTCTGATGGACCTTGTGATGCTGGACCGGGAAGGTTATCTGAGTTTCTTTGAACGAACCCGGGACGACACGGGCCTGCACCTGCAGCCCGGTCGCAGAATATTTGAGAATGAAAAAGGCGAGGCCCTGCGACTGAACTCAAAATCCGCCGGAGGCAGTGGTCGCCGCAAACTTCATGTTGTCGATTGGGATGGTGACGGTGATCTGGATTTGCTCACAAACAGCACCAATGCCGATCTGTATGAAAACATGGGCAGACGCCCAGACGGAAATGTGACGTTCCAGCACCGGGGAGCCATTGGCCAGCGAAAGCTGGCCGGACACACCAGCAGCCCGGCCTCAATCGATGTGAACAACAACGGCAGACTTGATCTGCTGATTGGTGCCGAAGATGGTCATCTGTATTTGATGACTCGCTGACTGATTTGTGCTGCGAGCCAACAGTTACGTAGGTCACAACCTGTCCTGGCGCGCCCATCTCTGCTCTCTCGGCTGCCTCCTGTTCAACAGTAGCCTGGTGATCTCTGGGACAGGGAGCAATAGTGTTCGGCACAGTTGATGCTGCCGCGGGTTTTGGTGGGTCGGCGATCTGAACGGGTGGGCTGGTCACGTGAGTCCGGCGATGAGGATGCTGCGGATTGGAATTTGGCGCAGCGTCAACCCCGGCCAACAGGATGCCGCGACAGCCTGCGATTCACGTCTTCTGTTTTTTGAGTTTTGCAATGTGAGCCATCAGCTCATCTTCGTCCGCCAGGCCACAGAAGTAGAAACAGATCATTTCGTAAGTTCGCTTCGTCGGCTGGCGACCGGTCCACAGCGCAATCAGCATGCAGGCGATGATCGCGCAGTACGTTTGGATCTCGATGCCGTTCCAGCTGGCCTGCCAGTTCGCCAACGATTTCCTTCAGGCATTCGGGGTCGAA
>JAPYTO010000163.1 GCA_029941865.1 Fuerstiella sp.
TGGACCATCGTTTCAGCCCAAGAAAAGTGATTCGATTGATCGAACGACACCGCCCAACGGTTTTTCATGCCGTGCCGGCGATGCTGGTAGCGCTCAACGAACAGTTGCGTAAACGTCCAGCGGATCTGACTTCACTAAAGTGGGTGATTTGCGGCGGAGCGACGTTGCCGGAATCCGTTGGCCGCGAGTTTGCTGAACACACCGATGCACTGGTAGTAGAGGGTTACGGCCTTTCAGAAGCATCGCCGGTGACTCACGTTGGCCCGTTGAATGACGCCTCGCGATTCGGACACATCGGACTTCCTTTGCCGGACACCGAATGCCGCATCGTCGATGCTGAGACCGGCGCAGCGGATGTTGAGCCCGGCGAAATCGGCGAACTGTTGGTGCGGGGCCCACAGGTCATGCTGGGCTACTGGAATGAGTTCTTCCGCAAGGCAGAAGGGACGGACGCTGAATCAGACGGACAACCGGTTGTCGTGGATGGCTGGCTGCACACCGGAGACCTGGCGCGGGTGGCCTCCGACGGCCTGTACCAGATTGTCGAACGCAAAAAGGATTTGATCATCACATCGGGATTCAATGTTTACCCACAGGAAGTGGAACACGTGTTGAAAAGTCATCCTGCGGTGCAGGACGCAGCCGTCGTGGGCGTGCCGGATGAACAAAAAGGCGAAATTGTGAAGGCGTTCGTGGTGCTGAATAGCGGAGCCACGTGGGACCCGAAAGCGTTTTCGGAGCACTGCCGAGAGCACCTTGCCGTCCACAAACGTCCGCGAGCATTTGAACAGTGCGAGGACGACCTGCCACGTAGTTTTTTGGGAAAGGTAATTCGAAGGAAACTCAGAGAGTCGGTGATGCAGGGCGATTCGAGCTGACGCGTTGATCGCGATGGTCAGCGAACGCGCTGCGCAAATTTCAGATCAACGCAGCGCACATGCGAAAAGACAACAGGAGCAGGAACATGAATATAAAACCACTCGCAATCTTAAGCGGCATGCGGACTCCGTTCTGCAAAGCTTATGGGGCGATGGCCGATGTTCATGCCGTTGATCTTGGTGTGGCCGCCGTCTCAGCAGCATTGGAAAAGGCCGGCATGACACAGGACGGTGTTGATGAAGTTGTGATGGGCAACGTTTCCAGTCCCCCGGATTCGGCCAACATCGCCCGTGTGATCGCACTGAAGGCCGGCATTCCGCAGGACCGAATCGCTCATACTGTCAATCGCAACTGTGCGTCAGGCATGGAATCCATTCTGGCGGCATGGCAGATCCTGCGGGAGGGCCGCGCAAAAACAATCGTCGCCGGCGGCACGGAATCTATGTCAAAGATACCTCTGCTGGTAGGTCCTGACGCAACTCGTTTGCTGATGGAACTTGGTCGAGCGAAATCGATAGTGACGAAGCTGAAAGTCGTTGCGAAACTAAGACCACGTCACTTCAAGCCGGTTCCCGGAGTCATGCTGGGCCTGAACGACCCGGTCTGCGGCCTGAACATGGGGCAGACGGCGGAACTGCTGGCCGATGCGTTTGGCATCTCGCGAGAAGATCAGGACCGCTTTGCTCTGAACAGTCACGCGAAAGCAGCAGCAGCTCGCGAAAGGTGTTTCCTGTCCGGTGAGATCGTTCCCGTTCTCCCCACAGGCGGCGCTGGGCACAGGTTTTCTGACCTCGCCCAGCCACAGACCAAAGGTCTCCGTTCGCTGCCGGACAGTGCCGGTCCGGGGGCCCCGTCCACAGGGCAAGACGGCGCTGACGGCAGGGTGATCGAAAAAGATAACGGACCACGGGCAAACCAATCCATCGCGGCACTGCAGAAGCTGAGGCCGATCTTTGCGGCGGACGGAACCGTTACTGCTGGCAACAGCTGTCCGCTGACGGACGGAGCGGCAGCGGTCGTACTGACAAATGCCGCTGGCGTGGATTTGGAATCCGACAAGCCACTGGGCTACGTGACCAGCTACGCCATTGCCGGCTGTGATCCGTCTCATATGGGTCTGGGGCCTGTCTACGCCACGGCAAAGCTGCTGCGACAAACCGGTCTGCAGCTCAACAACTTCGACCTGCTGGAAATCAATGAAGCATTTGCCGTGCAGGTGCTGGCCTGCCTGACCGCGTTTGAATCAGATGCCTTCGCGAAGAAAGAGCTGGGACGATCGAAGGCACTGGGTAGCTTCCCGCGCGAGCGGCTGAATGTTCATGGAGGAGCTATAGCGTTGGGACATCCAGTTGGAACAACGGGAACCCGCATGATCATCACGTTACTGCGAGCTCTAAGAGAAAAGGGACTGCAACGAGGTCTGGCGACGCTGTGCGTCGGCGGTGGTCAGGGAGTCGCGATGGTTGTGGAAACGGAGATATAGACATGATCAGCAAAGCACTACAACATTTTCGAATCGACCGCAGCGACAGCGGCATCGTCACTGTTTGGATCGACGTCGCTGCATGTTCGATGAACGTCTTCCATAACTCAGTGATTGAGGAACTGGAAGTTGTGGTCGGCGAACTGGAACGGAATATCAGAGCCCTTTCCCACAGTGAGAAGAGGGCATCTGCAGGTGTGTCGGGCGTACCGCACGCCGTTGTGTTCCGCAGCGCCAAGACGTCTGGCTTCTTTGCCGGGGCGGATGTGAAACAGATCGCCAAACTTCAGACTCGCGACGAAGTGGAGGCCGTGCTGACGCGAGGCCAGGACATCTTTGCACGGATCGAACGACTGGCTGTGCCCACGGTCGCTGCGATTCATGGACCATGTTTGGGCGGAGGACTGGAGTTCGCGCTCGCATGCCGCCATCGCATTGCGATGAACACTCGCGCCACGCGGCTTGGTTTGCCGGAAGTTCAGCTGGGTTTGATTCCCGGGTGGGGAGGAACACAGCGATTGCCGAAGCTGGTCGGCCTGTTGGCAGCGCTGCCTTTGATTCTGCAGGGCAAGAAGCTGACCGCAACTGCAGCGGCGAAGGTGGGCCTGGTAGACGCCGTGTACGACGAAGTATCGTGGGACACATGTGTGGACGCTTATGTTCGCGATGTGGCCTTCGCTGTTCCCTCCCCGAGACGGTCGGATCGCGAGGTCAGGACGCTCCATCCATCAAACATGAAGACGCGTCTGATACGCGCCGCAGCCGACTCACGTCCCGGCCGTTCGCTGGTGCTGCACATGGCGGCGCGGAAAGCTGCGTCGGCTTCACGAAATTATCCGGCCCTGCCGGCGGCTCTACGAGCCATTCGTGCAGCCTTCGGTAGACATGGTGACGGTTTCGCGGTCGAACGTAACGAGTTTGCCAGCCTCATCGAAACGCCAACGTGTCGAAATCTGCTGAACCTGTTCTTCTGGCGAGAACGAGCAAGGTCCTTGAGCACGGCATCACAAAGCGCACATTCGTCCGCCTTCGTCCCCGTTTTTCCCACGGCGAATAATATGTCCAGAGGGCAGATGGGCAGCTCTTTACCTTCCGGGAACACCGAAATTCCAGTCGTGCGCACGGTCGGCATCATTGGCGCCGGGGCGATGGGAGCGGGCATTGGACAGTTGGCGGCGTTGCATGGATTCGAAGTGATCCTGAAGGAACTGACCCCGGAACTGGCGTCTGCAGGATTGGCCCGTGTCTCCCGCCTGTTGGATGACATGGTCGCAGGAAGACGACTATCGTCGGCGGAACGGGATGAGATTCTCAGTCGCGTTTCTGTCACCTTCGAGTTCGCCGCCCTGACTGACTGTGATCTTGTGATCGAAGCGGTCGTGGAAAAGATGGACGTGAAACGGGCGGTGTTTACGTCGCTGGATAAAGTCCTGCAGCCTCATGCAATGATCGTTTCCAACACGTCGGCGCTGTCCGTTGCGGAGATGGCGATGCCGACAACGCGGGGGGACCGAGTTGCAGGACTGCACTTCTTTAATCCCGTTCATCGCATGGATCTGGTGGAAGTGGTCCGGACGAAAGAAACCAGTGACGAGACCGTAACAACGTTGCTGAAACTGGTTAAGAGACTTGGCAAGACTGCGGTCGTAACGACGGATTCTCCAGGTTTTCTTGTCAACCGAGTTCTGTTTCCGTACATCGGTGAAGCTGTGCGAATGGTCCTGGAAGGCTGCGACAGCCGTAAACTGGATCGCGAAGTGAAACGTTTTGGTATGCCGATGGGGCCCATCGAACTGATCGATCATGTCGGCATCGATGTGGCTTGGCATGTGGCCGGGACTCTGGAAGACGTGCTGCCCGAATCAAGAGATGTCATCCGATTGCTCGGGCAAATGGTCGCTCGAGGGTGGACAGGCCGCAAAGGCGGACGGGGGTTTTACGACTACAAGGACGGTAAACCGGTGGGCGTCAACTCGGAGGTGTCGACATTCATTCGCAGAGACAGAATGACGGACGGCAACAGCGGAGAATCCGGGACTCTGGTCGGCGCCTATCTGCCGGACGGGCTGACGGACGTTCAACGTCGCTTGATCTATCCCATGATCAACGAAGTCGGATTCTGCATGCAGGAAGCAGTGATCACGGAGTCGTGGATGGCCGACCTGGCGATGGTCCTCGGCACTGGCTTCGCCCCGTTCCGAGGCGGACCGATGGCACTGGCGGAAAGTATCGGGCATCCGACACTGCTGAATAATCTACACGTACTGACGGCTCGACACGGGGAACGCTTCAAGCCGTCCGCGTGGCTGGTGGATAAGAGAGTTGAGGGCCAGACACAGGGAGCTGGTCTGCCGACCCCGCTCCTGCTTTGACTGCATGTCCCGCGGGCAGCGGAAGCGGTCCGCGGGATTGATTTAGAACACGAAACGGAACGTATGCCGGAACAGGCAAAGGGCAATTCCGGCGATTGAACGGTTGACTGCCGGAATATCGCTTTGCCATACCCGGCTTGTTAAAAAGGGGAATTGATCATGACTATCGACATCAGAAATTCCAGGACTGCCGATGAAGCGAATAATTCGCAGCGCCCGGACAATGTTTCGTTTGCTGAAACGGCCCTGCGATTGGGGGGCAAGTCGGCGGACGAAGCGCGGCGGACGGGGCTGGTCGATGCTGCCGATGATCAGGTGGAAACGATGTTCGAGGAACGTCATCGCACGACCGCCAGCCCGATCCATCGAGCTGTCTGGGAACGTCGCGTGCCGACGGATCTGTTCCATCGGCAGTTGCCTCCGATGTCAGACGAAGTTCGACAAATGACCAGCGATTGCCTGCATGTGGTCAGAAAACATCGACGCGAAGGGACTCTGTACGATGAATCCGACAAGCTCAGCGATGTTGTGCTTTCAGAATTGGGTGACGCGGGATATTGGGGAGCACTCGTGGACAAACGTTACGGAGGCTGCGGACTTCCGTTTCAGCACTTTGCCGCGTTTCTGACACGGATGGCCACTATCGAACCGACTATTGCCGGACTGGCCTCGGTGCATGGTTGCATTGGTGCGGTCGATCCGGTGCGGACGTTCGGCAGCCAGGCTTTGAAGGAACGCTACCTGCCTCTGCTTGCCAGCGGGCGGCGATTGTCCGCATTCGCACTGACCGAACCGGGGGCTGGCAGCGACCTGACGGCTCTCAGGACGACGGCGGTGCTGGACGGGGACAGCTATGTCGTCAACGGCGAAAAGCTGTTCATCACGAACGCGATTCCCGGGCGAACGATCGGGCTGGTGTGCCGCATTGACGACAGACCTGCTGTGCTGATCGTGGATCTGCCTGAAGAAGAGTCGGCATCCTTCTCAATGAATCGCTATGGCTTGTACGCGCTGCGAAGGGCTCATAACAACGGATTGGTCTTCCGTGATTTCCGAGTGCCCGCGGAAAACCTGTTGAAGCCGACCGTCGGAGACGGACTGACAATTGCGTACCACGGCTTGAATCTCGGCCGCATCGCACTCTGCGCCAACGCCGCGGGAACAATGCGTTCCATGTTAGCCAGCATGCTGCCGTGGGCCGGTTTCCGTAAGACGTACGGTCAGCCGGTCGCCAATCGAGAACTCGTGCAGAGACGGATGGGCCATCTGGCAGGACTGATCGTCGGCAGCGATGCCCTGGTGCAGTGGTGCGCCGGTCTGATCGATCAGGGCTACCGCGGCGAAATGGAATGCATCATCGCAAAGATCTTTGGCAGCGAAGCCCAGAAAGAAGCGGCCATTGAGCTGTTCATGAAGACTCACGGCGGCCGGTCGTTCATTCACGGGCATCTGTTTGGTGACAATGTCCACGAGTATCTGGCACCCTGCATCTACGAAGGCGAAGGAGAAATGCTGGGGATGGCATTCTTTAAGTCGTTGGTGAAGCAGCACGGCCAGCACTTCTTCGAACCGATCGGACGGATTCTGCACGAAGCAGGTATCAAACATCCGAATCTGATGAATCCAGCTCATCTGTGGAAGCTGAAGACACCAATGGCAGCGTACGCAAAGTGGATTACGGGACGCAGGTTGCTGGGTGTGACGAGCGATTCGTTGGTCGACATGCCAAACGACCTGCGTCGTCACGCCGAATTTGCTCGAGGCTTCCTGAGCAACTCATGCTTCGACATTAGTGGCCTGATGAGAAAGCATCAGCTGAAACTGGCCGATCGTCAGTGCAGCATGGCGCAGGCATCCACTCGCGTCCAGGACGCCGTGACGATGCTGGTGGCCAGCCTGTACGGAGCGAAACATGAGTGCGAAGTGACACGTGCAGCAGCCGAAGTACTGTGCACTCATCTGCGGCATCGTATGACGGGAACGTTGCCGACTGGCAAGGACTTCCGCCGCGCGACGGAACTCGGAGCCGCGATTGCAGAAGGTGGCTGGGCAGCTCTGCACGACGTGGAACAGGAAGAGATCCTGATGAAGTATTAGAGCCTTTCACTTTTCCTCGTGAACCATTCTGGCTCGTGGGCAGAACCGTTCGTCGGGCTGGAACTCGTTTTTCAGGGCCAGGAATCAGCGTCAAACACAGTCACGGCACACACCCATAGAAAGGGGGCGTCGAAATGATTACGAAATCAAAATGCCGCTCCGCTGTTCTTGCGCTGGGGGGTGGCGGTGCTCGCGGACTGGCTCACCTGGGAGTCATTGAGATCCTGCAGCAGATGCCACTGAACATCAGGCGTTTCGTCGGCGTCAGCATCGGAGGTCTGGCCGGTGCGTTGTGTGCCGTGGATCAGGATGCCGAACGTATGCAGGGGCGAGTCGTTGGCTATCTGACGTCTGACGCATTTATGTCAAAACAGGCTGAATTGTTCTCGACAGCACCTGAAGCGGAAGAGCCGTCCACGTCGGGATTATTTGAGTGGTATCATCAGATTCGTCGTTTCCTGGGAGTGCGACGAAAGCTGGCAAATCTGTTCAGCAAACCGGCATTGCTGGCGGAAGATGTGATGCAGGACGTGGTTGATGCCCTGTTACCGGATATGGACATCCGAGATCTGACGGTGCCGCTCAGCATCGTTGCACTGGATCTGTATTCCGGTCGAAAAGTTGTCTTGACCGAAGGTTCTCTGAAGGACGCCGTAATGGCATCGGCAGCGATACCAGGTGTATTTCCTCCGGTCCGATGGGGATCAATGCTGCTGTGTGACGTTGGCATGATGGACGCGATTCCTGCGAAGATCGCAAAATCGTATGGAGCCGACGTAACGATCGCGGTCGATGTGGGAGCCCAGCTTGAGCCGATTGAACGGTGTCCCACGGCCGTCGATGTCTTTCTGCGACTGGGTGATATTGGTGAGCACCTGGTTCGCGATTACACGCGTGGCCTGGCAGACTTTCTAATCCGGCCCGACGTCTGTACGACCCAATGGTACAACTTTTCCGACCCCGCTGCGTTGATCGCCACGGGACGACAGGCTGCCAGGGACCTCCTGTGGGTGGGAAGTTCCGGCGATGATCCGTCCGACCGACTCCATCAACGCATAGTCAACGCAACAGGCAGGTCCTGACGATTCCAAATGTACTGCGTATTCGGAACAGATTGCCCACGTAGACGAGTCGCCACGGGGCGACTGTCAATCAACGGAATCTGCACGGCTGTCAGAGGCCAGGCTTTAATCTCTGGCCACCACTTTTCGTGGAAATCCTGCCTTCCGAGGTAGGCTGCTGGCGATTGCCTGGATCTTACCGTTCAGCCCGTTGATGCCGGATGTGTTGAGTGACTAAACAAATTGGAAGAACGGCGTTCGAGCGCGACGATAGCGTTTACCACACCGGAAGAATTGATTGCAGTGTCCGATTTACGTCAACACTCGGCTTGCGTGCAACCCTCAAATCCTCACTACAAAGGCTTGCCTCCGCTATATGTATCCGCCCTCCTCCGCCGGCATGATGCCCGCTGCTTCGGCAGAAGTCCGTACATTGGATGACCTTCGAAATTTCATACACCTCGCTCTATGCCGTAAAGAGAATCTTCTTGAGCACCACTTTCCGATGAGCGAACTGGAATTGAAACGCAACGGCGACTGTTGTGGCTTCCAGTTCATCCTGCATGGCCCCCGCAGCGTAAAGCTTAGTGCGGTGTGGGACAGAATCCGCAACGAAGTTCTGCTGTACGACGTGGTGGGCAAACGCTTCGACCGAGTCCGACTTCCAAATCAGGTGGCCTGACTGCGTAGCTGCCCGCGTAAGACGTCTGCTGTGCAGCAATCAGCTGAACAACAGATCTTGCACCGCCGGCCGAGTCACTCACGCGAGTCTCTGTCGAACTCCCTCACCAGGAGTTCCACGTCGTGGGTTGGGAGCGATTCTGCAGATCATTTCCGGATTGCCATCCGCACGAACATATTGTCGGTGTGCTGAAGGCCGACACTGCATCCGGATCGGAATCATGCCGACACGACCTCCCAACCCGCCGTTGGTGCTTCATTTCAACGGCTATGCTCTACAGGTTCCTGGTCGAAACTCGCTCCGCATTGCCTGCATCCGCTCGCATCATCAGCGTCGAAGCCCCTCCGCTACGGAGTCAGTCCGCGAGTCCGTGTTTCTTTAACTTGCTGTAGAATGTGCTGCGTGGCATCTGCAGAGCGCGGGCAGCCTGGGCTTTGTTGCCGCTCGCATTCTGCAGGGCGGTCGCCATCTGCTGCTTCTCCGAAACATTGTCAACTCGTTCGGTATGCGACTCCGACGAAATGGAGATAACTTCGGCTTCGCCGCCCGCAAGCCTTTCAAAGTGCGCAAACTCACCCGTGCCGCTGATTTCCGTTCGACTGCTGTCGACAACGATCGGCTGTGCGGTAGTCTGCATTTCATCGGGCAGATCCTTCAGTGTAATCGTGTCACCATCGGACAACACGACGGCGCGTTCCACAACATTTTCAAGTTCGCGAATGTTGCCGGGCCAACGGTGCTGTTCGATGGCCGCCAGCGCCTCCGGCTCGATTTCACGGATACGCTTGTTTGTTTTTCGCGTTGCTCGGCTCAGAAAGAAAAACAGTAGTTCGATCAGGTCTTCACGACGTTCACGAAGTGGCGGCAACGTAACACTGACAACATTCAGTCGATAAAACAGATCCTCGCGAAAACTGCCGTCTGCGATCATTGACTCCAGATCCCGATTGGTGGCGGCGATCAGGCGTACATCGACCTTCACCGTCGAACTGCTGCCGACCGGCTCAAAGCACCGCTCCTGCAATACCCGCAACAGCTTTACCTGCGTTTCCATGGGAATGTCGCCGATCTCGTCCAGAAACAGCGTGCCCCCGTCTGCCGCCTGAAACCGTCCCTCTTTGTCTGAACTTGCTCCCGTAAATGCCCCTCGCACATGTCCAAACAGCTCGCTTTCCAGAAGTGAGGGAGCCAGGGCCGCGCAGTTGACGGCGATTAACGGCTTGCCGGCCCGGTCACTGTTGCGTTGGACGACACGAGCCAGCAGCTCCTTTCCCGTGCCACTTTCACCTCGGATTAACACGGTGGCAGTACTGGCTGCCGCTTTGCGGATGATCTCCAAAACGTTCAAAATGGCGCGGCTGTTGCCGCGAATCTCCCCGCGATCCAGACCGGCAATGGTATTGGAGCGGTGTTCATCACCATCGTCTTCATGCAGTGACGTCAGTTCCGCCCGCAGCAGTGAAAGCTGTCGCTGCTGTTCTGCGATCCGGTCAACCTTGACCTGCAGCTCAGAGTCCAGCCGGGCGAGACTTTGGTTGGCTCGGGAACTATGCAGCGCCAACACCGTCATTTGACTGATCGCCTGCAGAAACGCAATATCTTCTGCCGAGTAGGCAACTTCGTTGGTACGGGCTCCAAGGAAAATCAATCCGTCGAGGCCCTGATCACTTCGTAGAAAACAGACAACGTCGGCAGACAGTTCATCCAGCAGCCTTTGCAGCGGTGAGGCTTCTTCGTGGTTCAGGGACGGAAGTCGCCGGATCACATGTTGACCTTCGTCCGTGCCCTCAAGGATTGCGTCGGAGAGGCTGGCCGGTGCATCGGGCAGTTGATCCGCACCGATCAGACGAAGTACGCCGGTCGATTCGCGGACAAACATGGCGGCAGTGGATGCGTCCATGACGTCACGACACGTCGTCAGAGTGATCTGGGCCAGCGCGAAGGGGTCTGTCAGGTATCCAGCTGCCTGGTTCAATTGCTGCAGTGTCTTGTCGAGTTGATATTTCTCCGAAAAGAAGCGCTGGTCGACAACGGATTGTATCTGGTCGCGCGCCCAGAGAATCAATGCGATTGCGATCACGATGATCAAAAACAGAGAGAGGTGCAGAGGCAGCGACGAATCCTTTGGCACAGCGTAAATCCGGGTGGCCACCGCTCCTACCGCCAACAGGACGGCACACATCAGGGTCACCAGCCCGGACGTTAGAAAGTACTGCCGGCCACGCTGTACGTTGTCGTCCGCCAAAATCAGTCGGTGCCGCAGCATGCCGTGGGCGTAGGCCGCCATAAACAGAGCGCTGGCCACGAACATTGGAATCTGGGCCTGGCCAAGCGCGAACTCCGTGCGCCGGTAGAAAGCGAGATACAGTGTGTAGAGTATCGGAATTGTCGAGATCAGGGAGGCAATCAGAATATTGGACGTCTGCCGCCGTTCGACCGGGTTCTGCGTGCGAATCAGACTTAGAGCCAAAGATACAACCGTCAGCCCAAAATAGACTGAACTAAGCACGATTGCCGAATACACCAGAACTCGCAGGACGTAAAGAAGATAACCGGAGACCAGACCACTGTTGAACGTCTGGACCCCATTATCAGACAGGATGGTTGCGACAGCCGCAAGTTTCTGAAACACCGTATATTCACCTGTTCCGGCCGCCGGACCGCTGAGAACATATGCGGCCCAGTACGTGAGCGCCACACACACGGCGACTGCAAACAGGGGGAAATAGATGAGCGGCATTAAAAATCGGCGATGATCCTGCAACAACAGGTTTTCTCGCGGGAAACTCAGGAAGAAGTGCAGCGTCACGGCCGGCAACAGGCAGGCTGCAAATATGAACGGCAGATTGAGAAGCGGACTGGCCGCCAGCATCCACCAATGAAACCCACCCACAAATGCTGGCATCGACACACAGCACATCAGGCAAAAGACCCGAGCAACACGATCACCCGGTCGTTGCCACCACGCGGTCAGTGCGACCGACAGGATGATCAATTGGGCCAGAAACCAAAAAATCGTCAATAGAAAATCACGCAGTTTGAGCGATTTGATGGCGACATACGTCCGGCGTTCAGAACTGGCGTCGTTCGACTGCGGCTGGTCAGGTGTCGATTCCCGGACGATTACTTCCACGACCCGACGAGACGGTACCTCGTCGTCTCCAAGAATCTCGACCAGCGCTTCGGAAGACTCCGCTGAGCGTTCTGACGGATCCGAGCCCGGGGAAAGCTGAATAGGAATCGGCGCTGAGCGCAGCTCTGCCAGAGCATGAACGAACAGCAGAAAGTTGTCCGCTGGTTTGCGTCCTACCTTCAGCAGTTGCTGTCCAGCCGACAGTGGATGAGAGAGGCAATCATCTTCTGAGTGAACAAACTGGACGATCTCCAGCTGATGACTGCGAATCTCCTCCGGCAGAAGACAACGTATCCCTATGTCCGGAAACGTGGCCACGTACCAGACAACCATCAGACAATACGTAACGGAAGCCATCGCTACCAAAGCGAGCCAAAAACGTTGCGTGCTGTTGGACTGACTGTTGAGATTCAAGCGAGTTTTACCTGCAGATGGACATCGGCGCCGAAGCATCCGGCAACCAGAATACGCTTTCGGCGCCGAAGATTCAATTGTTCGACACCTGTTTCGGCGCTATCGGCGCTAGTGTCGTCCTTCCTATTCCCCCCGAATCGCTGATGTTATTGTTAAATATAGAATCCACGCGTTTTTATTATTTTGGCATGCCGATTGCTCAACGTCTTAGTACCCAGCCAGCCCTATGGTTGTTGAGTTGTGTTGGACGAAGGATCTCCGTTAGGTTGTCACCCAGCCACCTACCGAATCCCCAAAATTAATCTTTCGTCTATTCCCCCACGCTCAACACCAAGGGCTGTTGTTTTGTGCTCACAATGCCGTCGGCCTTGGCACTCACCCTGAAAAGCCGGCTTCGCCGCCGCAGACGGACTTAAAGCATTTTTGGGATTGACCAGGCAACGCGGCGATGTGGTCCGCAATCGCAATCTGCGATCATGAATCGAATTCACTTCGCACGTGCGGCCCCCCTCGTCACCGATCATGTGTCCACACATGGCGAAGGTGTGTCGCACGGACGTTCAGCCGATCCGGCAAGCAATTTCGCCGCTGAACGATGGCGCAAGTCGCCACACTTCGACGAAGCGTACTCTAAGATCCGGCGTTGAACTTAAAGCCCTTTGCGTTTGCGATAATCAAGCTGACCTCGCCATCCAAGTTTTCGATGCAGCGTGCTGTAATAACTGTGGCCTGGAAAACGCACTAATTTGAACGTTGTCGCGGCGCGTTTGACGATGACGCGATCACGAGGGCCAAAACTTCGACGAATCTGTCCGTCGATGATCAGCATGACGCCCTCCGGAGCTTCCGGCACCGTCAGCCCGTAGACTCGCGCGGCGGAATCGACAATGGGCCTGACGGTCAGCGTATGAGGACAGATCGGAGTGATGCAAAACGCCTGCAGATCCTGACGCAGAATCGGACCGCCAGCTGACAGGTTGTGTGCCGTCGAGCCAACAGGCGTACTGATAATCAACCCGTCGCAACTGAACGTGGTCACCGGATCGAAGTCGATTTCAAGTTTGATGTCCAGCATTTTCAGAGAGCTGCCGGATGTGATTGTCACTTCGTTCAGCCCCAGGTCGGTCTTGACCGACCCATCTTCGAGGCGGTGCTGACATTCAAACATCAAATGTTCAACGACATCGTATTGCCGGTTTATCAGCTTTTCCAGGTTGCGACAGAACTCCTCAGTGGTCAAGTCTGCCAGAAATCCCAGTCGACCAAGATTAATGCCGACAATCGGCTTCTGCGACGCTCCCAGTTGTCGACAACCTCGCAGGATCGAACCGTCACCCCCGAGAACGACGACCAAATCAGCGTCGATATCGTGAGCAACCTGTTCTTCACGTGCATAAACGCCCACGACTTCCACACCGTTGGATGCTCGCAGTTGAGGCACGAGCTGCGACCAGGTGTCCAGCACGTCCGGGCGATCGCTTCCCGTCAGCACGATGATTTTTAATGGTGATGAGGACATTTTTTGCGTTTGTTCAGGCAGGCATGTTGCGGCTGGCTCAGGTTTCCAACGGCTTCGGCGAGTACGCCAACAACTTCGGGACCATGGCTCATTGGAGGTTGCGCCATGCCGTATCTGGCAGGGTGCTTGCCATTCGAGTTTTGTAAGAATCGGCCCGGTGTTTGTGTTAATGTGGTCAGGTGAGTCAGGCTTACCGCAGAGCTTCAGGCGAATCCATTCAGTTGACCAACAGTGAGATGGTACGCAAAGCTGTGCAAATTTCCTACCTGGTCGGTGGTTCCGGGGGGCGACAGTGCTATCGTGCGGTACTTTGACAACGACGCTGGTCAGAAGTTGAACCCGAAATCCCGACCAACACGTTTCGAGATTCGACTCAAAAAAACAATGGTCGCCACGGACTTCCCATAATGCCACGGAAATGGTCGTATCATCCTCACGATGAATCAGCAATCAATCGCCTTAGCGGGCAATTGAACGTCACTCCGCTGGTCGCTCAGGTTCTGATCGCTCGAGGCTATGCGACTGCGGAAGCCGCAAAACACTATCTCGAACCCAAGCTCAGCGACCTGCACGAGCCAACTCTGTTGCCGGGTGTCCCTGAAGCTGCCAAACGAATCGTCGACGCCCACCGCAATGGTCGTCGCATCACAATCTACGGCGACTACGATGTCGATGGCGTAACATCGACGGCCCTGCTTTGGCATTGCCTGAAACTCTGCAATGCGAACGTCGATTATTACATCCCGTGTCGCCTGGCAGAGGGCTACGGCCTGAATGAAGCTGCTCTGCGGCAACTGCACGAAGAGGACCCGGAACGTCTGCTGGTTTCTGTTGACTGCGGCATCGCCAGCGTTCATGAGGCGGCCGTTGCCCGTGACATCGGCCTGGAACTGATTATCACCGACCACCACACCATCGGAGAGCAACTTCCCGATGCGGCCGTGCTGGTTCATCCGCGACTTCCGGGCACCAACTACCCGTTCGGCGAACTCTGCGGTGTCGGTGTGGCGTTCAAGCTGGCATGGGCGATCTGTCAGTTGCTGGGCGATGGGCGGAAGGCCAGCCCGCGGATGCGTGAATTTCTTAAGTCGGCCGTCGGGCTGACGGCGATTGGGACCGTGGCGGATGTCGTGCCTCTGGTTGATGAGAACCGCGTCATCGTTCGCTACGGTATGCATAGTCTGCGAGAGAACCCATCACTGGGACTGCAGGCGCTGCTTAAGGTGGCAGGTCTTCACGACAAACCTCAACTGACGGCCGAAGACGCGGCCTTTGGGATTGCTCCCAGAATCAATGCCGCCGGTCGGCTCGGACAGGCCCGGCTCGCTGTCGAACTGCTCACGACGGAGAATGCTGAACGAGCTGTTTCATTGGCTGCGTACGTCGACGAGTTGAACAACAACCGCAAGACAGTGGAGCGTCGAATTCTGAAGGAGGCCAAAGAACAGATCGAGGCCAATCCGGAATGGGAGTCACAGCCGATCCTGGTCCTCGCTCACCATGACTGGCACGCCGGCGTCATTGGGATTGTTGCCAGTCGCATCGGAGAGACATTCGAAAAGCCGACCGTCATGATTTCACTGAAAGACGACGGCACTGGTCAGGGTAGCGCTCGTTCGTTCGCCGGCTTCGACATGTACGCCGGACTGCAGGCGTGCCGAGATTCTCTGCTGGGGTGCGGAGGTCACAAGGCGGCTGCCGGACTACAGATTGACAGCAAACGAGTCGAAGAATTGCGTACGTCGCTGTGCAACTGGGCGGCCAACAATTTTGCTCCGACGGAAGATGACATCGCTCTGCGAGTGGACGCCGAGGTGCATCTTTCCGAGGTGACTCGACGAGCCGTGATAGAACTACAACATCTGGGTCCGTTTGGCGCCGCAAATCCAAAGCCTCGTTTTGCCACAAATCAGGTAGACCTCGCCGAAGCCCCGAAAACGATGGGAGAAGGCAACCGTCACCTGTCCCTGAAAGTTCGGCAACATCGAACAAACCTGAGGGCAGTGGCATTTGGTCACGGCGAATGGGCAGAAGAAATCGCGGCGGTGAATGGACCGTTGGCGATCAGCTTCGCCCCCCACATCAATTCCTACCGGGGCTACGAAAGCGTGGAGCTGCAGTTGCACGACTGGAAGGCCCCGGAAAACCACGCTTCTTCCTGAACAGCGTCGCCACTCATCGCCGTCCCGCTCGATATCGGTCGCCGCTTCGACCAGGAATAGCGAATGTCGTGTCTCAATTTCCGCTGACGATCAATCGCGACGCCGATATGCTTGAAGACGGACGGGGCGGGCTGCTATGTTGCCACCTCACACGGGAACTGCATTCGATCGTAATAGCAGCTCCTGCTGTGCATGACGGCAGTCACGATCGGACGACACCCTTGTGAGAGCTTGTTTTTGTTGAGTCAACTTTGGCGAACAACGGAAGTGAGTTATCGTGTCTGAGTGACTGCGTCGTTGGCATCATCGCTCTGGTGGTGGAATTGGTAGACACGCATGCTTGAGGGGCATGTGGGGGTAACCCCGTGGAGGTTCGAGTCCTCTCCAGAGCATTTTTGATCAATGTTTTTGCTGGCGAAAAGGACTTCCCAGCGTTTTTGGACCATCGAGTGGACCACTTGCAACGCATTGCGAAGCGTTGCCGTGGTCTACTGGTCCGCCAAATGGTCCACTTCAGGGGTCGCTTTCGACGCATCCTTTTTCCGACGGTTGAACT
>JAPYTO010000164.1 GCA_029941865.1 Fuerstiella sp.
CCCACGATGAAAGTGGGAAAGACGATAATGGTTGGATTCAGCAGCGAGGTGTTCGAAGAAGTTCTGACGTAAGTGTTGCCACGTCACGCCAGCACGTCTTCTATGACGTGACCGTGGACGTCGGTGAGCCGTCGTTCCAGGCCGTTGTGATAGAACGTCAGTCGTTTGTGATGCAGACCCAGCAAACGCAGGATTGTGGCGTGGAAATCGTAGACGGTGGTTACGTTTTCAACGGCCTTGTAACCGAATTCGTCAGTGGCTCCAAATTCGAAGGGAGCTTTGACACCGCCGCCAGCCAGCCAGCAGGTGAATCCCGATGGATTGTGGTCACGCCCGCTGGCACCTTTTTGAAATGTCGGCATGCGACCGAATTCCGTACACCACACAACCAGCGTGTCTTTGAGTAAACCGCGCTGTTTCAGATCGCGGAGCAGCGCAGCAACAGGCTGATCCAGTACCGGACCGTGTTTGCTGTATTGCTGTTCCAGGACTTTGTGCCCGTCCCAGTTGCTGACACCTTCGCCCCCCGTCTGATAGGCACCGTTGAAAAGCTGGACAAATCTGACACCCTTTTCAATCAGTCGCCGAGCCAGAATGCAGTTCTTTGCGAACGCCGCCTTCAGTGAATTCTCTGCATCGTCGGCGCCGTACATCTTCAGAATGTGCTCCGGTTCAGAGGCCAATTGGCTGACTTCCGGGACGCTCAGCTGCATGCGGGCAGCCAGCTGATAACTTGAGATGCGGGCCGCCAGTTCCGTGTCGCCCGGATAACGTTCCTGATGTCGTTTGTTCAGCGTAAGTAGAAAATCACGAGTTGCCTTGTCTGTCCGCGGCGATATTCCGTCGGGGCGAGCGAGATTACGAATTGGATTGGTGGCGTTAAAGTCCGTTCCCTGAAATGCGGCAGGAAGAAATCCTGGTCCCCAGTTGTTGACGCTTGACTGTGGAGTCCCGCGAGGATCAGGAATGGCCACGTAGGCCGGCAGATTCTGGTTCTCACTGCCCAGTGCGTAGCTGACCCATGCTCCCATGCTGGGAAAGCCATCCAGCGTGGAACCGGTGGACATGAAGTTTTCGCCCGGACCATGCGTGTTGGTCTTGCTGGTCATGCCGTGCAGAAAGCAGATGTCGTCCACCAGATCGCCTAGTTGCGGAACCAGTTCCGACACCATCTTTCCGCATTCGCCGCGCGGCCTGAACGCCCACGGGCTCTTTGTGAGGTTTCCCTGCTGTCCCTGAAACGTCAGCAGACCGTCCGCTCCGGGCATCGTCTGGCCGTGCCGTTTGATCAGTTCCGGTTTGTAATCAAACGTGTCGATATGACTGCAGGCTCCCGAACAGAAAATCACGACAACGTTCTTAGCAACCGCGTCAAAATGCGATTCTCGCGCGGCAAATGGATTCCCTGGGTCGATCTGCGGGCGAATCGAACCATCGTCGCCGGAGTCTTCTGCAAGCAGTCCGTCTGCCTGCAGAAGATGTGTCACGGCAATGCTGCCCAACCCGGTCGCCAGGTCTCCAAGAAAGGCACGTCTGGAATCATGTTCAGAGGCTGACATTGGCGCAGGCACAAAAAGGCTTATGGCGAATGGGCTGGTTGCGGCGGATGCCTGGTATCTTCAGAGAACCGAGACCATCGTTTGAAGTCTCCACAACGCACAAGTGCGTGATCAAATCTTAATGCTGAGGTAGCCGAAGTCGCCAGACCTTGGACGACGTAGAGAATCTGGCGAGTTCGGCTACGGAACAACCCCTGCGCTTAGACTTGAATACACACTAACTGTACGAGTGTACCCGTTCCTGTCTGTGCGATTCCAGCAGACACTTCAAATGCCAGCGCAAACCATTTTCGAAGTCGAGTTTGGGGATGACGGCATCAATGTGCGCGTCGACGATTTCCGTGCTGATCCCCGCATCCGGCATCGAGGCGATTCCCAGTACCGTTGACGAAGGAAACATTCGACGAGCGGCCGCCAGTGAATCTTCTGTCAGCTCGCCCCACGGATCAAGGTCGTGAAACACCAGGTGAATGGGACCGCGCGGCGTCTCCTTCGGAACGATCCGGCGACGTGAAGTGATCAGGGGCAGATGGACTGAACGCAGGCCATAGTCGCGGAGCGTCGAGCAAACAGTTTTTCGGAAGACTCGATCAGGACTAATCACGGCACCAATCATTTCCTGAAGTCCAGACAGGCTCTGACCGTCTGCGGTCGTGTCCATCCGGTGAGCAAACACCTCATCGCGCGCCAAAGTTGGAGGAATGGACGGTCCACCCGAGTCGATTCTGTGCAATTCGGCGGCGATCACCGATTCCGCCAGTCGCACAGAGACATGAAGTGCGTCCGGCCATACAGCTCGGTTTCGTCCATCCGATTCACACCATGGTCCAAAGCAGCACAACAGACGCTGGAACAAAGTCCTGCCAATCAGGTGATTCACGTCGGACTGTGAAAATTCATCGGACCACGACTGCAGCACGACGGTCATTTCCGGATCAGCCGCAAGGATGTCCCACCCGTCCAGCGACGTTCCAATATCCTTAAAGTGGCCCACAATTCTGGTGGCCGGATTCTGCCTCAGCCAGGAAACGAGCGTCGAAAACTCACGGCGGGACGCTGATCCGATCAGAACCACGTTGCAGACGTCAGATTGGAAGAAATTCATGCAATTCGCAGTTCACTGATGGCGAAACGGGATGAGAAGATACACATTTTGACTCACCGGACTCACCGGACTCCTCGTCATCCACCGATGAACGCGATAAGGTTCGTCCACACTTTATAAGGCAAAACAGTCATTCCCCACGACTTTGAGGCATTTTGCTCACTTTCTGGAGGTGAGCCACGAGCGGGAATCACCGGTTTTTGAGATGTGACTTGAGCCTGGTTGGGACCGTGACACACTGGGAAAACGGTCCCGATTGTTTGACGATTGGTCGCCGGGAATGTCTCATAGGTCGGATCTTGTACATAATCCAGCGGTATGGCTGCTTGTCACCTGATTCTGGTGGATCTGCGGTCGTCTATCAACACCAGAGTCGTGAAGGGGGTCCATGAACGGCGTCACCTTTGAAAAGCATTCCGGTTACTGCACGTTGCGATTTACGCCCGAGTTGTCAGAAGTGGCATGGAAGGACGTGGAGGAAGCGACCAAACGCGTCACGCAGCAGGTCCATGACGCTCCAGCGAACTCCGTCCTTGTGGATCTTTCGCCGTTGCAGACCATGCCCAGCGGAGTCGTCGCTTCGCTGGTACAAACATGGAAAGGCATGAATGAGAAGCGGCGTCGGTTTGTGGTCGTATCGCCTCAACAGGCGGTAACCGACGAACTTGCACAAACCGGACTGACATCCTTGTGGACGCTGGCATCAACGCTGGAACAAGGGTACTCAGAACTGGGGGTGGTCGGCGACACCGACGTGGAGATCGATCAGGTTCCACCGCCGCCCGTTGAGCCACTCACCACCTCTTCAGACCCCTTCATTTTTGAGGAACAGCGCGGCTTTTGTTCGGTGCAGTTCAATCCGATTCTGATGACGCTCAGCTGGGGGGATGTGGAAGCCGGGACGTCGCCGGTGATCCAGCAACTCAAACAGTCCCGCAGAAAAAGCCTGCTCGTCGACCTCGGTGCGATGGATATGATCAACAGCGGACTGATTGCGTCACTCGTACGCATGTGGAAGACGATGGAGGAGAAAAATGGGCAGTTCTCTCTGGTCAGCCCGAACGAAGTCGTGACTGATGTCCTGAAGTCTGCAGGTCTCTGGAAGCTGTGGTCTGTCGTTGATGATCGGGAAGAAGCGGCCTACGATCTCGGAGTTTCGCGCGGAGCTCAGTCCGAACAGCGGGAACGTCGCATTCTGGTGATGGTGGCAGTTTCGTTCGCCACCATGGCGGCGTTCTCAATGATTCCGATGTTCATGAAGAGAGAGGGCGACGTCGGTGTGAATTCTCAATTGGCTGCGTTGCTGCTGGCCGCCGCCGCCCTGGTGACCGGAGTCATTTCCGTGATCAAGGATAGGGGAATTCCACGCCTTCTTTCAGGGATTGCCGTCCTCGTGGCGCTGGGGATTTTGTCGTCGCTGTGGTTTGAGGGCAATCCCATTAAAGCCGCCCAACTAAGTCCCGGCAACGGCAACACCGCTGCCATCGGAATTGCGTCCACTTCAGACACGCAGCAGAACTATCCAGGGAAATGACCAGCCTTCGGTCACGTCCGGTCGAACAGAATTCTTTGTTTCAACAGGTGCACACAGATGACAGAAGCGGCCACAACAGATGAAACAGCGTCTGGCGAACAACTCGTCGCCCGACACGCTCGCCCGAACAACGCAGCTTTGGCGGCCGAATTGAATGAGCTGCTTAGCGTTGTCGAACCCGCGTCCGTGGCAAACATGGTATTGCAGCGAGCATTCGCTCACGGCGCGACCGACATTCACCTGGATCCAACAACTCTGGGCACGCGAATTCGATTTCGTGTCGACGGCACGCTGCAGGACATCCTGCCTATTCCTGCAGAAAAAGCAGCCGTGCTGCTGTCACGTATCCGAGTCATGGCGGGCATGGATATCACTGACCGTCGCCGCCCTTCGGATGGAGCGATTTCGGCAGATCGTCATCCCGGTTTGCTGCGCGATATCCGGGTCGGCAGCACTCCGACAATCAACGGCGAACGTCTGGTTCTGCGACTGATGCCGGACGCGGAAGAGCTGAATAATCTGACATCACTGGGATTCTACGACGACCAGCTATCGGCCGTCAAAATGCTGCTGAACGCACCATACGGACTGTTGCTGGTTGTGGGCCCCGTGGGGTCCGGCAAAACCACGACTGTTCACAGCCTGTTGAAGGAACTGAATAGTCCGGAGAAAAGCGTCGTCACGATCGAAGATCCCGTGGAAAGGCGAATTCCGGGCACCAACCAGATTCAGATCGACACAAAAACCGGCCTCACATTCGTCAACGCTTTGCGAGGCACGTTGCGGCAGGATCCAAACATCATTTGCATCGGAGAGATTCGTGACGCGGAAACCGCGCAGATCGCCTGCCGAGCGGCCACCACCGGAGTTCTTGTCCTCTCCACTCTGCACGCCAACAACACCGCTTCAGCCGTCGATGTGCTCCGCGGTTTCGGCATCCCATCGATGGCCATCGCCGATTGCCTGCGCGGCGTCATTTCACAACGACTCGTCCGTAAGGTGTGCGACCAATCTCGTGAGGAAGTCGAACCCGACGACGATGCCCGCCGCTTGTTGCATATGGACGAACACGATCACGAGACACGAATCGTGCAGGGCATTTCAACGGACGCCAACTTCAACTCAGGTTATTCGGGCAGAACGGCCGTGTTTGAAACGATGCTGGTATCACACGACGTTCGAAACGCAATTGGGAACAACACGGCTGCGTACGAAATTCAGCAGGTCGCACGCAATGGCGGAATGATCAGCCTGGAAGATGCCACACGACGGAAAGTCTACGACAAAATCACGTCCGTCAGTGAACTGCGCCGCATCATGGGCGATACACAACTGGAATAAACAATACTGTGCGCGGGTCTCCCGACCCCGCACTTCTGCGACCGAAGGTCTCCCCTGTCTCAACGCATTCGCATCAGGGGACTAACGTCCCCCCGCTCGCCGTGCTGTGCGCGGACCTGCGTCAGGCGGACTGAATCCAGCCGCCGCCCAGCACTCGGTCGCCATCGTACAACACGGCTGCCTGGCCGGGAGCCACACCCAAAATCGGTTCCTCGGGAATGATCACCGCTTCGTTTTCGCTGGTAATTTCCACGGAACACACGCGCGATGGTTGTTGATAACGAACCTTCACCGAACACTCGAAATTCTGCGGTGGCGTCTCCACCAGCCAGTTCAGATCATCGATGCGTACCTCGGCCGACGCCAGATCTTCCCGATCACCGAGCACGACCTGTCGACTTTCAGCGTCAACGCGAAGGACAAACTTCGGCTGTCCAAAAGCGACCCCCAGTCCCTTTCGTTGACCGACCGTGAACTTTTCGTAGCCGTCGTGTTGCCCCATGACGTTGCCTGCCGTATCAACAAATTCCCCTTCCGTTCCCTCGTGGCCGCGGTAGCGTTTCAGAAAGCCTGCATAGTCATCGTTGGGAACAAAGCAGATTTCATAACTGTCCTTTTTTTGAGCCACGCGCAACCCGGCTTCTTGGGCGAACTCGCGAATGGCGGGTTTTTGGTATTCGCCGACGGGCAGCAGAATGCGACCGAGCAATTTTCTTCGGATACCAAACAGAACGTACGACTGATCCTTGTTGGGGTCGTTGCCGCAGTGCAGCGAATATTCACCAGACGGTTCATCCTTCAGAATTCGAGCGTAGTGTCCGGTGGCGATGTGATCAGCACCCACCTGCTGAGCGAAGTCCCACAGCTTGCCAAACTTCAGCCAGTTGTTGCACTGCACACACGGGTTGGGCGTGCGACCGGCAAGATACTCGTCTGCGAAGTAGTCCTTGATGCGGGTGAAGGAATCCTGGAAGTTCAGAGAATGAAACGGAATACCAAGCTCGTCGGCCACGCGCCGCGCATCGGCAGCGTCTTCGGCGCTGCAGCACCCCTGCTTGTGAGAGGGCGTGGCGACGACCGGCAGCAGGCCGCCATCGATAACAGCGCAGGCCGTTTTTTCTGTTTCACCGGACCGCATGAACAGTCCAATGACTTCGTATCCCTGTCGATGCAACAGGACTGCAGCCGCCGAACTGTCGACGCCACCGCTCATTGCAAGGACAACACGTTTGGCCATGACTCACTTCTGTTCAGATACGGAATAAAATGCAGACGGCAGCGGCTTGCGTGAGCGGAAGAAGTGCAGCATGATGCGGGAGACGTTCTCTCCTGAGCCCTGTCGCCGTTCTATCGTTGGCAGGACAGGTACGTTCAACACGCGTCGATGAAAGTGTACCCTCCAACCACTCCGTTTCAACTTCAGAAGCCATCCAAATGAGACCTCGAACCTGTGCATTGCTGGCGTTTGCTGAGTGTCTGATCGTCGCATCATCCTGTGCGTCAAACGCTCAGGAAGTTGATATTCTCCTGCGTGGCGGAAGTGTGATTGACGGATCCGGCAGTGCGGCCGTCGTTGCGGACGTCGCCATTCACAATGAAAAGATCGTGCATGTCGGTGACGCAGCCGACGTCGAAGCCGCGTGGACGATTGATTGCACGGGACTCATCATATGCCCTGGATTCATCGACCTGCACAACCATTCGGACCGACAGGTTGTCAGACCGGCCACCCGTGCTGCGGTCAACTATGTCACGCAGGGGTGCACGACCATTGTCACGGGAAACTGCGGTTCCGGCCCCGTCGACACCGGCGCCTACTATGAAAAAATTGATCAACACGGAGCCGGGCCGAACGTCGCTCACCTGATTCCTCAGGGATCTCTGCGGGAACGAGTCCTGGGATCGGGTAACATCAAGCCAACGGACGAGCAGCTGACAGAGATGCTTCAACTCAGCGAAAAGGCCATGCAGGATGGTGCATGGGGGATGTCCACGGGACTGATTTACGTACCCAGCTCGTACGCACCGACAGAAGAACTGATCGCGATTGCAAAAATCGTTGCCGCACACGGTGGAATTTACGCCAGTCACATCCGAGGCGAAGGAACAGTGCTGCTGAAGTCGGTCGACGAGGCGTTACGTATCGGCCGCGAAGCACAGCTGCCGGTCCATGTCTCGCACTTCAAATCCAGCGGTCGCGATGCATGGGGGCTTGTTCGCGAAGCCGCGCGGATGATTGACCAGGCACGAAAAGCCGGACGCACCGTCACGGCCGATCAGTATCCCTACATCGCATCAAGTACGTCGCTGGGAGCCACGTTGCTGCCCAGTTCCGCTCGCGCTGGCGGCACCAAAGAGCTGATCAAACGGCTGGACGACCCCGACACCGGCTCTCAGCTGCGCACGCTGATCAGCAACGCGATCGTGAAACGCGACAACGGGAACGCCGTACGAATTGCCCGCTACAGTCCCAACAAAAAATGGGTAGGGCGGAGTCTGACGGACATCGCCACCAGCGAAAACAGACCGGCCGTTGAAATCGCGGAAGAGATCATTCGCGGCGGTGGAGCAAGCGTGGTGAACTTCAGCATGAGCGAAGACGACGTACGTCACATCATGGCGATCGACTGGGTGGCGACGGCGTCTGACGGGCGGGCCTACCTGCCAGGATCGGACCGACCTCATCCCCGCAATTACGGTACGTTTCCTCGCAAGCTGGCGTACTATTCCATTCAGGAAAAAGTCCTGTCACTGGAAGCCGCCGTGCGCAGCATGACCAGTCTGCCGGCGGAGATCCTGCGCATGACGGATCGTGGTCTGATTCAGGAAGGTTTGGCGGCCGACATCACAGTCTTCAACGTGAAAGAACTCAGTGACACCGCCACTTTCGACAATCCCCACCAATACGCCGAAGGCATCCAGCACGTCTTCGTCAACGGCACACCGGTTGTCCACAACGGTAAGGTCACGGGCGCGCTGCCGGGCAAAGCCCTGCGTTTTGAAGGCCACAAAATCAGCCCGCGGTGAAGCATTGGTCTCTACGCAAGTCGCAACAACAGATTCGCCAGGACAGAGCCCGGGAGGAGGGTGAAGTGATCTTCATCTCGTTCCCAGCCCCCAATGAACGAAGGCGAACTATGGCCCGTCAGTTTCGTGTTGGCGTCAGGCCGGCAGCACCCTGACGTGACGGAGCGTCCAGTGGCTGGCCTTTCAGCAGTAACACGACGGCCTGCTCAAGATTGTCTGCAGTGACACCACCAGCAACTCGACCGGCTTTGTCGACCACAAACATGGTTGGCACGGAAACGATGCCGAAGTCTTTGGCCAATTGCCCGTCTGTTCCACCGGGAACGCGAATGTGCTGCCAGGTACCACCGTTCTTCGCCAGATACGGTTGAATACCGCCGGCATCAGCATCAAGATTCACACCAAGAATCTCAAAGCCGGACCTCTGATACTTCGTGTGAGCGGCAATAAGTTTCGGTAAATCGTCGGTGTAGGGCTTGGCCCACGTCGCCCAGAAGACAACCAGCGTCACCTTTCCACGATACTGACTGGCGTCGATCGGTTGTCCGTTTAACGAACGGCCGGCCAGCTGCAACGGCTTGCCGGTCAGGTCAAGTCGACGCAGCGCCCCGCGAGCACGAATGCCCGCGTTTGTTCGAGCGTGGTCTTTGACCAGCTGGCCGTACCAGCGTTTGGCATCGTCAATGCGACCGGTCAGTTCAAGGCTGATCGCCAGCTGCACGATCGCGTCAGAGGCGTCAGCGGACCGTGGCCACTTCTGAGCAAACACTTCAAGCTGCTTCAGCCACCATTCCTGAGCTTCCTGCTGTACCTTTTCGTCGTCCGTCTTCAGCCGCACAGCATACTCAGCCAGCAGGCGACGATACCAGACGTATCCCAGCAGTTCCGGACTGGATTTCACCTGATCCTGAAGCGCCGTCAATCGCTGCAAACCTGCGTCGTAATGCCCCGTCTGCACAGCCGCTGCGATGCCATCCGCAAACTGCTCAATCCATTGAACTCGCTCCTGTTCAGTCGGGGCGATTCGAATAATCTTATCAATGATGTCGGCCCGCTGCTGATTGTAGCGGGCCAGCCCGGCCGGAGTCACACTGGCGGTCGGGCTGTTTTCATCCAGCTTCTGCAGCTGCGTCAGCAACTGTTCCATTTCTTTCGCCATTTCGGGCGGCGCATTGACATTTCCGCCTGTCAGCTGGGGCTGCATCAGTATGCCGCCGATCTGTACCTCCGCGTTATCAGCATCCAGCGGTTTGGGCAACTGCGTCAATTTCCAGACGTCTCCCACCTTGACCATTTCACCGATGGAAACGAGCTGATGAGTCCCGGCGGTTTCAATGATCGCCATGGCGTTTTCGTAGACCGTTAGATCCATGGCGGCCTTGCCGTCGTCTTTCGGAACCAACCCGGGGACCGGAGGGTCAAAACGCACCCACTTCGATACTGACGTCAGCGATTTGCTGTCCGCCAGAACTTTCTGCAGTTGTACCGTTGGATCCTTGACCGACAACAGCAACTGCCGGCCGATCTCGGACGTGGCTTTGATTTTTCGTACATCGTCCGCATTGATCAGCACACTGCCCAGAGCATGCATGTCGCGTTTGATCATGGCTTCGACCGCCACCTGAGCGGATTCCTGGGCCGACAACATCCGCCAGCTGTCGATCCTGCCATCTTCGTCCGGATCGTGGCCCCAACGCATACCGCCCCAGTTCAGCCAACGGTGTTGGTCAGGCTTTTCGTTGTTGTTGCTGTCAATGTCCCGGTAGACCTCAAGCCCCATTCTGTAGTAGCGAAACAGGTCGGGCTTATTGTCACCATCAGTGTCGGTGAATCGCCGCAACACCTGCCCGGCGGGTCCGTAGACAACAAAACCGGCCGTACCGTTGCCGCGTTCCACTTCTACTTTGCAATTGGCGAAGTCATCACGTGCCGGAGTTTCGAACTCAACGTCACGGTGAATCGGCCGAAACTGTGTGAGAATCTGTTCCGGAGACGGAACCTGGCTGTACGTGGCCGGAACGGCAACACACAGAACAAACGAAAAAGCAGCCAAATGAGCGGGGCGCATCCTTGCAACTCCGGGCATAAACAAAGTTCAGGTCTTGGGGAGCGTGACTTCTGAGGCGTTCAAACGAACGTCAGTCACGTTAATTCAGGTATCCTGCCAAGTGTAGACCAAAGGCGTGGTTCAAGTCATCATTGATTTCGATGGAAACCAGGGACGGGTGTATTCAGGGATTGTGGATTCGGCCCGGTGGCTGGCCCGCTTGCTCGGGGGTAGCCCAGCCTCAATTGCGCTCGGATTTTGTAGGCCGATCGAGCAAAAACCGTGTGTCTGCCGGAACATCGGCCGATTCTTTCGGATGTCGGACCGAACTGACTGTGTCACGATGAAATCCGGTTTGCGCTGCTCCGGCATTGGCGTCGGCCTCGGTCCGGCCTACGTCGTGCACAATGCAGGCCAGGTTGCTCGCAACCTTTGGGTGCCGCAGGCACAAGAGGCGGTGATTGAACGATCTGATCACAATCTCACCGCAAACACGGTCCTCTTGTTGCTCCGCAACCCATGTTGCAAGCAACAGGGCCACCCGGGCGAAGACTGTTACGCGAAAGCAAAATAAGTGACCCACATTGACGTCATCAGACGGGACACACTAAAGTCACGGCCCTCAACCACACTCCCCCGGGCAGGCGTTCGAAAGGAATCGAACAGTGAACAGCAAAGCTCTGCGCCGCAGACAACGCCTGCAGGCATGGCGCAGCAAAGAGTTTCCGGATTTCGACCCGTGGCATTTCAACACAACGGTGGAAGAAGCTGCGCCCGAAGGTGGTGACGTGCTCGAGATCGGCGCTGGTTCCGGCGTGGGTCTGCAGACCCAGATGCCGCTGAAGTCGCGTGTCAAACGATACGCGGGCGTCGACATCGATCCCAGAGTCATGGACAATCCCCATCTGCACGAGGCCCACGTGGCTGATGCCGTGGCCCTGCCCTTTGAAGACAATTCGTTCGATCTGGTGTTCCACACGATGGTGGCAGAGCATCTGGCAGACCCGACCGCCAGCGTGCGGGAATCTCTGCGCGTGCTGAAGCCGGGCGGTCTGTTGATGTTTCACACCGTTTCGTTCTGGTCCTACGCGTCGCTGATTGCCGCCGCAACACCACATTGGTTCCACCAGTTCTTCGTACGCCATCTGGGGATGGGAAGAATCGAAGACGACGTGTTTCCGACTCATTATCGCATCAATACGGCTGCTGCCATCAGCCGCATCGCTCGCGAACTTGGTGTCGCTGCAGACGTTGAGAATGTTCCGGTCCCGCCGGCATACCTGGCCTTCAGCTATCCGACGTGGCTGCTGGGAGTCGCATTCGGCCGGACATTCGAAGAGTGGTTTCCGTGGTTGCGAGCTCAGATCGTCTGCCGCATCAAGAAACCGGACGCGGCGACGACTGTGGTCACGAGTGTTTCAGACAAGGTCGCCGCCTAAGTCGAATGTGGCAGCTCCTGGAACGAGAATCAGCAGATGATCAGCATCGTACACCCGTGTTATCAAACTTTCATCGCTCTCAGCCTTCGCCAAAGTCGTAATGTAAAGCACCTCGTTTTTGATCTCGTAAGTCAGTTCCGGTTCCGTCGTCTGCTCGAAGATCATGTCCAGGGCGTTCTGCAGCGTGATGCCCTCGAAATTGATGTCGCTTACGTACACGTCGTCCAGACTGGATAGCCCTTCAATTTCAAGTTCTGGTTTATCCACCCAGATTGTCAGACGGAAATCCGCACCGTCCGCCGTTCCATACTTTGTTGTGCAGTACGTCGAAATTGTCTCAAGCACTTCCTTAAGAGGCGTGCCCCCAGGAAAGTCCAGCAGCGGCACGGGCTGTTCCAGCATTTCATACATCCATCGTTCGACGGGATGAGCGTCAGCAGGATACGGCTTGTAGCGAGGGCCACCGGCTGTTTTCGATTTGGAAACGACTGTCGAATTAATGTCAAGAGTCAGTTCTTTGGTCCAGAGTTCCTCAGCGCTGGAAACGTCGACTGACACGGGCGGCCGTGATGAACCAATCCCACCTGCATCAGCGTCCGTCGACACAGTCGTGTCAATCCGCGTTTCAAAAATCGCAGTCGCGTCGTCGCCGTCACCCGACACATAACCATTCATCCCGGCCAGACCGACAACGGCCGTGGCACATAGAGCAGTCGAAAGAAGAAACCTGGAAGTGAACATTGTCGTCTCCTGTCGAATGAAGTGTTCGAGATGGGAAAGGTCGGTGGTTCCAGGAAGGGAACCGTTGAGTGTCTGAGCACCCAGTTGAATGGTTGATTCCAGAAGTGTGGCTGAAGCCGCAGCGCTCGGTCCGGCACTCAGTCCGGCCGCCACAGACAGCACTCCGATCGCTACGCCTCGACGAGCCAGACGGACTCGCAGCATGTTGCGAGCCTGACGAATGCGTCCATCGACCGTCCCCTTGCTGACATTCAACTGATCCGCAATCTGCTGGCTGCCCTGCCCTGCAAAGTACGTCATCACCAATACTTCGCGGTACTTCGAGGGCAGGATGTTCAGCTCTTCATCCAGCACAAGACAATTCTGAGCGGACGCGATTCGGTCCAGGGGATCGGTTGGTTCGTCCAGAGGATGTTTGGTCAGAGGTTCCACGGGATGTTTCCTGCGTTGTCGCACCAAACGAATACTGGTTCGCCACGCTACGGTATACAGCCAACTGCTGAGTGACGCTTCCCGCCGAATCTGTCTGGGACGTCGTGCCAGGGTGATAAACGTGGCCTGAAACGCATCGTCGACATCGGCTGCATTTCCGATCACTCGCCGACAAACGCCCATCACCAGACCCTGATGCCGTCTGACGATTTCGGCAAAAGCCAGTTCGTCGGCGTCCTGAACAAACCGACGCAGCAGGTCGCGGTCGTTCAGCGAGGAATTCTCGACAGATGGGCGGTCAGGTCTGACATAGGCACCCATTAGTGTACCTACACCGTCACTTGCTGCGCACGTTTTTGGAGAAAATCAAATATCGCCGGATCGCGTGAAAGTGCGGACAATGGGCGTGCGACGCCGCAAATCGTCTTCCTCAGTAATTGTCAGCGTCAGCCACGCCTCAACCGACAACCGTTCCGGCGAGGATCGACAACACCTCATCGTTGCCGACTGGAAAATCCAGTTCGCTCAGATTCTGCAGATTGACCCAGCGGAATGGCTTCTGCGGCACGGCACAATCGGGCAGATCCGGCGTCAATGCACAACGCCAGAAATTGAGTTCCACGGTGCCATGGTCGTACTCGTGAATCGTCGTCACCAGATGCTCACGCGGAACGACAATCAATCCGGTCTCTTCACGGCATTCACGAACCGCGCACGACCTGGGAGTTTCATCGGCCAGACATTTCCCACCAGGAAATTCGGCCTTGCCAGCCAGCGTCCCACCCACAGGTCGCGTTCCCACGAGAATATGTCCGACGGATTCCACGACTGCGATAGAGACCCTGGTCGCCAAATGACTGCTCCTGGACGGTTTAAGAAAATGTGGAATCAGGCGTCTTTGGATTGACCGAAGTCAGCAGGTGGAGCACCCATCTTGCTGAAGCCGCAATCGACGTGAACAATCTCTGCACTGATGCCGCTGGCCAGATCGCTGAGCAGAAACATTCCGGTCTTGCCAACTTCTTCCGCCGTGATGTTGCGACGCATCGGTGCCATGCCCTTGTACAGTTCCAGCATCTGGTCGAAGTCACCCACACCCTGTGCACTGACAGTCTTCACCGGACCGGCGCTGATGGCGTTAACGCGAGTGCCCTCCGGGCCCAGCTCGCTGGCCAGGTAACGAACCTCACACTCCAGCGCAGCTTTGCAGATTCCCATCAGGTTATAACCGGGAATCACTTCTTCTCCACCAAAGTACGACAGCGTCAACACACTGGAATTTTCGCTGAACAGATCCTTCTTCTTAGCCGCTCCGCAAACGGCCAGCAGACTATAAGCGCTGATTTCCATGGCCAGTCGGAAACCCTCTCGACTGGCAGCCCAGGTTGGCCCGGTCAGATCCGCGGGAGGTGCGAAGGCGATGCTGTGCAGAATAAAATCGATCTTCCCGAATTCCGCAGCCGCCTTTTCCATAACGGCCTCAAGATCAGAATCTTCGCAGACGTTGCATGGCATCAGAAATTTGGCACCGATCGGGTTGACCAGCTTGCCAACCTTCCGTTCATTCTTCGGCCGGTCACCTGCGTCCGGCAGGTGAGTAAAGCCGATTTCGGCGCCCTGTTGATGCAGTTGCTCCGTGATAGCCCACGCGATGGAACGATCATTGGCGATGCCCAGCACCAGTCCTTTTTTACCTTCGAACAAACCCATCTTAAGATCTCTTTCTTCCGTCACGTGATGCGGGACGGCCCGCAAGCCGATTCGAGCTGATGCTCGGAAACTGCTCATCCACCACGTTTGGTGGCCAAAAAGTTGCGCAAAAGTGGTAAGCCGCCTTAACAAAAGACTCTCACGACAGGCACCGGGGCGATCCGCTGCACACAGCCACGCTTGTAAGTTCAGTGATAATAGGCGGAATTTTCGACTTCGTCGACGGAGGACGCCGCTAATCTTGAAGCCAATGGAAATTGGGCCTCTGTGACGGTAGCAGTTTGCCTCATTGACTGTTTCGAGCGGCAGCACACCGCCATAAATACCCAAAAAGCCCCGGTCTCTGCGAGAGACCGGGGCTTTGACGAGTTCTACTCAATCAGCCATTCTGCTGACGTCAGGCAACGCCCAGAGCATCAGAAGAGGATGTGGATGTCGGCGTCGCGTTCTCGCCTGACTTTTCCTTCTCTTCTTCTTCGTCGTCAGGAACGTGATCAACGAAGCCTTTCAGATGGATCGCTCGCGTGTGATGCTGCAGTTTCTTCAGCGCTTTGCTTTCGATCTGCCGAATCCGTTCACGAGTCACCTTGAAGATGCGACCGGTTTCTTCCAACGTGTAGCTGTAACCGTCACCCAGACCGTATCGCAGCTTGACGATTTCGCGTTCGCGATAGGTCAGACTCTTCAGGACGTGATCAATCCTGTCCCGCAGCATCTGCTTGGCGGCCGATTCCGCAGGGCTTTGTTCGTGCGAATCTTCCAGGAACTCACCAAAGCTGCTGTCTTCGCTTTCGCCGACCGGAGTATCCAGACTGATTGGATGCTTCCAGGTCTTCATAATGCGTTCGGTTTCCTCGATGCTCATGCCGACCGCTTCTGCCAGCTCTTCGTTGCTGGGTTCACGACCGGTTGCCTGACGAATTTCTTCGGCCTTGGCTTTCAGCATTGAGATGTTCTGAAACATGTGAACCGGGATACGAATGGTTCGAGCATGGTCCGCAACAGCTCGTGTGATGGCCTGTCGAATCCACCACGTCGCATACGTTGAAAACTTATAACCTCGACGGTATTCGTATTTTTCAACGCCTCGCATCAGACCGGCGTTGCCTTCCTGAATCAGGTCCAGAAAGCTAAGCCCTCGATTGCGGTACTTCTTGGCGATGGAAACGACCAGACGCAGGTTACCGCCGGAAAGCTTTTGCTTGGCATCGGTCCAGCCGTCCATGCGACTGTTAATGCCACGGCAGCGTTCAAGAAACTGTTCCGGTGTTTCCAGAACCATCTCGATGTATTCTTCGA
>JAPYTO010000165.1 GCA_029941865.1 Fuerstiella sp.
GCACCCGACGTAAATTGAAAAGTTGCGAGGGGCAGATTCTGCCCCTCGGGAGACCATCTTTCAACTTTCAACAATTATTGGGACGCTTCCTCATCAAACAACCTGACTTCAGCCAGCATTTCACGGTAATAATGTCGAGTGGTCCTGTTGTCGGCCAGGTGCGCCGGGAGCTTCAACTCATCCAGTTTCCACAAGGATGAATCACCAGCCTCCCAAGGGGCATGGGCATGGACTGAGCAGATGAAGAGACAGAACGGCTGTTGCTTTATTGTTTGCTGTCACGTGTCATAAATGCTTCCGCATCAATCCAACTATCCTGAGAGGGATTTCTGGTTGCGCATTTTGTCTCAAATCCCTTTACCATTTCAAATGGATATACAGACTTTGGTTTGAAGTGGGTCTTTCCTGCCAATCCAACGCGATAACCGAGTTCCTTCAAATAATGGCACAACACTCTTTGTTCCCACGTCTGTTGCCATATGGTTCCGCATACAACCATTGCGTTCCGGCTGAAGCCCGGTATACAACTCGGCTCTTGTGGGCGCGCATATGGCTTCTGAGACAAACATGTTGCTAAAGCGGATACCTTCGCTGGCCAGCTTGTCGATATTCGGGGAGGTATTCGGATTCAGCGATCCGTAGCACCCGAGGAAGGAGGCACTGATGTCATCGCCCAGTATGATCAGGAAGTTCGGTGGTTGATCCGTTTCAGCCATGGCAGTCGGTAGCGTGCCGCCGATCATTAGCAACACCACAGCCATTCTGAACGCGCGGGTAATCATTCTTCTCATAACGTACTGCTCATTTCCTGTTCCTTGTTTTTCCTGATCCGGGAATGGTGGCTCTCTTGTTCGGATTGGATTCGAGTGCCTTCTGCAGGCGTTTTGCGATCTCCGGATGTTGGTCGATGACGTTTCTGCTTTCGCCGATATCGTCCTTCAGGTTGTAGAGCGTCGGGCCGGTCGCTTTTCGGGCGGTCGCTTTGATCTTGAAGATCTCCCGGGAGTGGTATTTCCAGTTGCCGCTGCGCACGGCGGTCTGGTCATAGAAAAAATACCTGTGGGGTGAAACTGCGCCTTCTTTGGCGGTAAGCAGGGCGATGATGTTTTTCCCGTTGATTGGTTGGACGTTTGGCAATGCGGCGCCAGTGATGTGCGCGAATGTCGGCAACAGATCCATCGTTAGCGCGGCTTCAGAACAGATCGATCCTGCAGGAATCCTGCCCGGCCATTTCATCACACACGGCACGCGCTGGCCGCCTTCAAACGTGGTCATTTTTCCTTCGAAAAGCGGCGTGGCAGTTCCACCTCTGTCGCCCATGATCAACCACGGACCGTTGTCCGAGGTGACCACCACGATGGTATTCTCATCAATCTTCAGTTCCTTCAAATGACTGAGGATACGTCCGACGTTGTGATCAATCTCTTCGATAACGTCGCCGTAGAGACCTCGCTCGCTCTTGCCCTTGAAATCGGGTGATGCGAAGAGGGGGATATGCGGCATGGAGTTCGCCAGATAGAGGAAGAACGGCTTTTTCTGTTTCACACTCTCGGAGATAAAGGCGATACCCTGGTCGGCGTAACGCCTCGTGATGGTCGTCTGATTCGCGGGGAACTCAATGCAGGCCTCATCGAGCATCAGCGGAACTTTGTTCTTCATCGATCGTGGGCTCCCTTTGCGCAACGTGCCGGCGAAGGCCTTTTCTATCGTCTCAGGACTCTCGCCGTCGCGGAACAGGCAGTCGTCCGCGTACTTCATGCTTTGGGCGGGGAACATATCGTTGCTATACGGAATCCCATAGTAGGAATCGAACCCTTGATTGGTGGGTAGAAACTCCGGCTCGTCACCCAGATGCCATTTGCCGACGGCTTTGGTGTTGTAGCCGACTGTCTTGAGTACTTCAGCAATCGTCACGTGCTTCGGAGACAGGCCGACGTGGCCGCGGTTTGGGAAGAAGACACTTGGCACACCCACTCGATTCGGATAGCAACCGGTCAGCAACGCAGCACGCGAAGCTGAGCAGACTGGGGACGCCACAAGAAAATCCGTGAACTTCATCCCTTCGGCCGCCATCTGATCGATATGCGGGGTCTTGATGTCTGGCGACCCGTAGCATCCCAAATCCTGATATCCCTGATCATCGTTCAGAACAATGATGATGTTCGGTTTTTCAATCGCTTCAGCGGCCATTCCGCATTCCGCAAGCGCAATCGCCGCGATGATAATCGTTGCTGTCTTTCTCATTGGTAACTTCTTAGTCCCTCATTCGGGGTTCAATCATTGGGATCACTGATAGAGCGAATTTCGCTGACTCATGGCGGCGAAGGCAAGGGCGCTGCTGAACCGCCGCTGTCACGCAACCACTGCTGACCTGATTTCCGTGGCACATCCGGTGTTGCGGCATCGAATCATTCTGACCCCTTTCTTCTGCGCAGGTCGTGGAACACCGGAGTGCTGCGAGAGTCGTTTTCGTTATCGAATCGCTCGAGTCCGCTGCAGCAACCAGAGCAACTCATGTGTTTAATACGGTATGTTTACAAGCTTGTGGCTCAGCGTGATCGAAAACTTTTGCTTGTCAGAACTTCGGTCACGATCGTTCGCAGTCCGTAGTGATCAGCTTTCACACGGCCCAGAATGTCATCGATCTCAAAGCGATCGCTGCGTCCCATGTGTCGCCCGGTCGCGTAGGTAAGAAGCTTCTTAATCAGACTGCGTGCAAAAGGATCGAGACGACTTTCCAGCATCACCTTCTTGAAGCTCGCGAAGTCTGTGAACGTTTCTCCGGACGGCAGTTTTCCTGTCGGGTCGACCTTCGGTGCGGCCCCTTTGCCTTTGGGCTTTGCGTAGTTGACTCGCCAGCGACCGATCGGATCAAACGATTCCAGTGCGTGGCCGAGCGGATCGATGTTTCGGTGGCACACATAACACGTTTTATCTGTGCTGTGTATAGCCAACCTTTCACGGATTGTGGTTGCTCCGCTGACGTCGGCGTCGATGGCTGGCACTTCGTCGGGCGGCGGGGGCGGCGTTGTGCCCAGGATGTTTTCCAGCACCCACACACCGCGTGTCACCGGCGATGTGTCAACGCCGTTAGCGCTGACCGTCAGCACGCCGGCCATTCCCAACAGACCGCCGCGTTGCTGGTTTTCAGCCAGGCTGACTCGCTGAAATCCATCGGCCAACCGAAGCGTGTCCTGCGCGGGCAATCGATATAGCCCGGCCAGTTTCTTGTCAACAAAGGTGTAGTCAGCGTCCAGGAAATCCGTCACCGGTCCGTTGCTGTCGAGCAGGTGACGGAAAAACAGGCGCGCCTCCTGCTTCATCGAATTGGGTAGATTTTGAGCGTAATACTCCCACGCGGCTTGTCGGGGCGGAGGAAGATCGCCGATGTCTCGCAGGTTCAGCCAGCTATCCAGAAAGCCATTAACGAATTCGCCGGAACGTTCATCGCTGAGCAGACGCTGAACCTGCGTGTTCAATTCGTCAGGTGCGGTCAGGCGGCCGGACGCGGCAACGGCCGACAGCCTGTCGTCAGGCGGTGCTGCCCACAGGGCGTAGGAAAGGCGGGAAGCCAGATCATACGGAGGCAGTTGGCTTTGGTCCTCGGGAGTGATTTCACTGAGGTAAAGAAAAGACGGCGAGCACAGCATCATCTTTAACGCATCGAGTGCCGCCTGGCGTGGTGTGGCTTGCTCGGACAACCGCTGCTGATAGATCGCCTCGATCCGTTTGTTATCGAATTTATTCAACGGACGGCGGTAGGCTCTCCGGGCGAAGGCATACAGTTGGCTGAGGGCCTGATCCTTCTGAAACCCCTCGCTCCCGAAAACGGCAAGTTCTTCCTTTCCACCGCCGGGTTCCGGAACCGGACCATGAACCTTGATTTCACCGATCTTGATATGAGGCAGAGCTCCTTCGCGAAGAATGTGCGTACGGCGGACACCGCTCGCGGCCTTTTTGTCCTTGAACTCATCGTTGTACCGCTTGTTGACCTGGATGACCGATGCCCGGGATTCATACGGGCCGTTGGGAAAGATGAATCGTGGTGTTTGCCCGGCTTCAAGCCAGACACGAAAACTCAGCCACTCCGGCTGCTCATCCGGCACAACGGCACTTCCCAGGATCGGTTCGATCGCCTGAGGGTAATGGATATGTCCTTTGGTCGCGTCGCCGGGAACGACGGCCAGCTGAAAGGGTTCTGAAAAGTCGATACGAAAAATCTTCGGATCGTAGTGTGTGTCGCGGTGCATGGCCTGGACGTGGACTTCGATGTCGTAAAGTCCTGAGACCGGCACTCCCTCCAGGAAATCTTCGATGTGTCCATAGCCGCCTTGCCGCGTATCCGTGTTGGGCTGTTCGTAGAGACAAAGGTATTCAAAATTGAAGAAGCTTCGGTGAGCGCCGGTCAGTTCTTCGTACTGCTGGAAATTGTCGGTGAAATGCCACGACGTTGGTTTTGTCACAGGTTTACCAAGACGAGTGTCCACCAGCCGCGTGGCCGCCTGAAGGTATTGATCCAGCAGGAATCCCGATGTCACCAGGGACTCGCCGATATTGTCCATATGATGGCTGGTCTGATCTTTCGGAAAATCCGCCGTCAGCCCCAGCGTCTCGACGCGACGGCCGAAGAGAGTGGCCAGTGTGTTTTCATATTCGCGATTGGAGAGCCGACGCATGACGGTGCGCGCCCCGGAGCTTTCGAATTGGCTACGGGCTGCCCGGATGCTGTCTCGCAGAGCACCGACCAGATTCAACCGCTGTTCGTCAGTCGGTTGCTCCGCATCTTCGGGCGGCATTTCCCTTAGCGTGACCTGATCGATGATTTCGTTGGCGGTGATCAGCTGCTGCTCGGATGTGATTGGCAGTGCGAACGATTCGAACTCACGCTCGCCATCAGCCGTGTCAGCGTCATGGCACTGCAGACAGTGTTTACCAAGGAAGTTGGCGATCACCGCACCGTGTTGGGAATCCGTTTGAGCTGCGAGCGTAGAGGACCGCACTCCAAGGCAGACGGCGATGACTACAGCGAATTTCGCTGACTCATGGCCGCGAAGAGCGATTTTCATCAGCAGTTTCGTTACTCCCACGAGCCAGTATCGTTCACGACAATAAGTAAACTGCTCTAAAGCGGCGCGAAATGACCTCGGACGAGCGGACCTGAAGAAATGCATGCTCATGTTCAGGAGAACGTACCCGTACTGGTCCCGAATGATTCCTTCCGGACACCCATCCGGTGAGCGATGTCAAGGTACAGGTTGCACAATGGAACCTTGCCAGAACCGCTGGACGTGGCCTTTTTGAATTCGCCACCGCCGTAGCCACCGCCGGCCAGAACGATCGGCAGGTCTGTGTTGGTATGCGAGTTGGCGCTGCCCATGCCGCTACCGAAAAGCACGGCCGTCGAATCCAGCAGCGTTTGCTCACCATCCTGCATTCCGGCCAGGCGAGTCAGAAACTTTCCGAAGTGTTCCAGTTGATACTTCTCCAGAGTGATCAGGTGCGCGATAACCTCTTCATCGTTGCCATGATGGGATAGGCCGTGATAAGCTTTTCCGATCCCAAGATGCTGGGGCAAAAAGCTGCCGCCGATTTCCAGAGTTGCGATTCGTGTTGAGTCGGTCTGAAGCGCGAGCGCGATCAGCTCGTAGAGCATGGGAAGATCGTTGACCGTGTTTTGGTCGGCCGGTTTGTCGAAGGGCCGCTCCGGTTTGGGCTGATCTGCCCACCGTGTGCGGAATTCCAGCCGTCTCTCGACGTCGCGAATCGAGCTGAAGTACTCATCAAGTTTCGCTTTGTCTTCACTGTTCACTCGCTTCGAGAGTGAGCCCGCTTCTTCCCGGATCGAATCGAGAATGGAGGCCTGCAGCGAGTTCGCCTTGACCTTCTGAGCCCGCTGCTCTTTCGAATCGGTCGCGAAGAGTCTGTCAAACAATTCGGCCGGGCCGGTGATCGGCGGAACGCGGACGCCCGATCTGGTCCACGAGAGTTGGCAGCCGCCGTGGATACCGCCTTCCGATCCAACCGTCAGCGATGGGAATCGTGTTTGGCTACCAATTTCATCGGCGATGAACTGGTCAATGGTGACGTTGCCATCCGCTCGATTCTTCGACTCGTGATGCAGCAAGCCCGACAGAAACGTATGCACGGCGAAATGCCCGCCACGGAGTCCATGGTCAAGTCCGCGATAGATTGTGAACTGGTCGCGGTTGGCGGCGAGAGGCTTGAGCAGCGTCGTCTCTTCAAAAGCTTTCCCGTGCGTCGTCGGGAAAAACTGCTTCTGCTGAAAACCGAGCAGGTTGCCGACCGCGACGAACCGGCGAGCACCAACACCCGCACCGCGCGACTCCGCAACGACCGAGTTTCCGCCGACGGACTGGGCCATCAGCGATGGCAGCCCGGGCAGAGCAAGAGATCCGGCAACGGACCGAATGACGAAACGGCGACGATCGGTTGTTTTGTTCATCGCCTTATCCTAGCCGAAACGGGTTCACAGGAAAACGTTTTCCCGACAAATGACTGAAGCAGGTGACACGACACGCGTTCGTAAACCGAAAGATCATTCCGTTTTGATGACGGGAGCTGTCGTCGCCTCATCCGCCATTCCCGGGGGCAGTTCCATGATGCGGATGTTTCTCATGTGCACTTCGCGGCCTTCGGATTCAAGGCAGATGTAACCCTTCTTCCACGATGCGTCGCGGATGCTGTTTACAAAACGGCCATTGATGGCCAGTTTGACCGTGCCATCAACGGCGACAACTGTGTATTTGTTCCATTGGCCGACGCCCTTACAACGATGCTGCAGCGACTTGCTGCGTGAACCTCGCGGATTCGCTGGCACGGCCGTCATACCACCGGCTCCAAACAGCTCGCCGTGAACATATGCGACGGGCGGATACGATCCGTCCTTTGTCCGGTGCTGACGAACCCAATCCAGTTCCAGCATCTGCACTTCCATGCCTTTGGGAAGCCGATTCCTTTCAGGTTTGGCATCGCTCCACAGAAACACTCCCGAGTTGCCTCCGGGCTCCATGTGCCGCCACTCGATTTCCAGCACAAAGTTTTCATATTGCCGATCCGTTCGCATTACCCCGATCGGCAGTCCGGTGCAGACAATCATTCCTTCTTTGGCCGACCACGTATCGGGATCCGTGTTGACGTTCACCCAGCCATCCAGGTTCTTCCCATTGAACAGACTTCGGAAGGTCGGTTCCGGCAGAATCGCAAGATCCGGTGCTGTGGAAGCGACATTCGGCGGTGCGTCGTCCTGGGCAGAAACTGACGCGCTGACAAGTCCAACAATTAGAATAATTCGTGCAAGCATCGTGTGGCCTTTCTGGAGCATAAGGAGATCCGTTGCCGGAATCCTGGTAATGTTCGGCAAATCGTGGCTCAGAATCAAACGGCCCGTGAGCAGCGTAGTGAGCAAAGTAGAGATAGAACGGTTTTCACCCTCGTTCCCAAACTCCAGTTTGGGAACGCCTGTCACCGAAGCTCCAGCTTCGCGACGTGTCAACACAGCAGTCGTCTGCAGTCACCATGCGGAAGACGATTGAAAGTGGCAGGATCGCACACCAACGTGGCAAAGCAGAGCTTTGCGGATATACATTCCCAAGCCAGATCTTGGGAACGAGTTTACGCACTGGCAGAGCCAGCGGTACACATCAGCTTACTGTGAATCCAGTGCCACCCCGCCGGCATCGAAGCGCGATGGTCTGTGCACGGAATGTTCCGCAGGCGCATCATGACTTTCGTCTGCTTGACGTCTGCGCCTCATTCGAGACGATACTACGTCTTTACACTTCTTGCCGGTGACGAACATGAAATTCTATGGTGCGCTTTTGTTCTTTTTGTCGTTCGTTCCCGGGCCGGTGAATGCCGACGATTGGAAGCAGCGATTCCGTACACCCTTCGAACAATCCGACGGATCGGAAACGGCCGACTATCACGCGGCAATTCAGTTCTATCAGGATCTTGCAGACGCTAGTGACCGAATCACCATCCGAGAAATGGGGACCACGGATTCCGGGCATCCCTTACATCTGGTTGTGATTTCCAATCGCAAAACGGACGTCGATCGCATCAGAGACGACGAGCGATCCGTCCTGCTGATCAATAATGCGATTCATCCAGGGGAATCAGACGGAGTCGATGCGTCGATGGCATTCGCACGTGACGTCGCGTTTGATTCCGCGACTTACAGTGCTCATTTGAAGCAGGTGATTGTTGCCATCATTCCCCTCTATAACATTGGGGGAGCGTTGCATCGAAATTCCGGAACGCGCGCAAATCAAAACGGCCCTCGCGAGTACGGCTTTCGAGGAAACGCTCGGAACTACGATCTGAATCGTGATTTCATCAAGTGCGACACACGCAACGCCCGCAGTTTTGTGAGCATTTTTCAGTTGCTCGACCCGGACCTTTTGATTGACACCCACGTCAGCAACGGCGCCGATTATCAGCACGTGATGACAACATCGCACAGCCAGAAGGACAAACTCGGTCTGCAGCTTGGTAAGTACCTGGACAAATCGTTCGAACCGGACCTGTTCCGGAAACTTCAGCAGGATGGCTTTCCAACGATTCCGTACGTGAATTCCGGGGGACGACCGCCGGAACAGGGGTTTTCGCAGTTTCTTGAAACTCCGCGCTATTCGACGGGGTATGCCGCGCTGTTTCAAACAATGGGGTTCATGACGGAAACTCACATGTTGAAGCCTTATCCTCGGCGAGTGAAAGCAACTCGAGCTTTTCTTGAGCGATCGCTCGAACTGCTGGCAAAGGACGGTCAACGGATTCAGGAAATCAGACGTGCTGACCGCGAAGCCTATCATCAACAGGCCGAGGCGGCGATTGCCTGGGAAGTCGACCGCGACAAACCTTCACGGCTTGAGTTTCACGGCTACGAAGCGACCTATGTGGACAGTCAGGTCACGCCCGGAAAACGACTGTTCTATGATCGCAGCAAACCCTTCGTGAGAAGCATAGCGTACTACAACAACTACAGGCCTTCGAAGAAAATCAGGTTACCGGCGGGCTACCTCGTGCCACGAGGGTGGCATTCGGTCATTGAGTTACTCAAGCTTAATTCCGTTGAATTAACAGTCGTGCAGAAACCGGCTGTCGTCGACGCCCAAGTCTACCGCATTGACGGTGTCACGACACGCCCATCACCCTACGAAGGGCACTACCTGCACGATTCCGTCAACGTGACGGCGACCAACGAAAGGGTCCAGGTCGCCCCGGGCGATGTCATTGTTCCCATTCATCAGCAGCGGGCTCGCTACGTCGTTGAGACTCTTGAGCCCGAAGCCATGGATTCACTGTTCCGATGGAATTTCTTTGACACAATCCTGCAACGGAAAGAGTATTTTTCTGCGTACGTTTTTGAGGACTCTGCAAAGGCACTTCTGGCCAGTAACAACCAGGTGGCTGCGGAATTCCAGGCCAAAAAGAACAAGGATTCAGACTTCGCGAATGACAGAAACGCTCAGCTGAAGTTTCTGTACGAGCGTTCGAAGCACTACGAAGAATCTCACCTGCGTTATCCCGTCATCAGGCTCAAAGAAGGGAGTCTTGAAGGACTATAGGACACCTTCGTCCTGTGGCGGGGGGAATACCGACGGCGATTCAGCGGGCGCGTCCGGCCGGTCTTGAGTCTGCGTGCTGACGAACCGCGGTGTCAGACAGGGTGTACGAAACTGAGATGCAGCGCCGCGTGCCGGCAGTTGAGTTCGTCGCATTCGTCTTTGGTGAGTTTGCCAAAGAAGGGATGTTTGTCCAGCGCTCCGTTGTTCTTGTAGTACTCGACCGATTCCTTGAAGTATTGCAGACCTGTGGGTACGTCAATTTCTCTGTCCGGCCAAAAAAATGCTTCTCCCTTTGCCGGAAGTGTAATGCCGGGCTTCAGTGGTTTGGAATTGATCACCATCCGCTTCATTAACGGCATCATCAACTTCATAAAGAGCGGCGGAGGTGGAGCAACGACTCGCCCGGTCGACGTGTCGTGACTTAACGCGAGGTGATTCAGAATCTGGCCGAAGGAATGGGCTCCGGTTGTGCGAACCTCTCCGGAGGCCAGTCGTTCTGCTTCAGCAATGGCTTCATCAATCGTCTGAAATGTCAGTTCACGTCGCTCGAGATCTGTTGCCATTGCGTTTCGCTTTCAAAGAGGACTGTTGCCATCTGACCACCAGTGTCGCATTTAGCCTAACACAGACAGAGACCCAAGGACCTCCGCGTGGCGACGGGATTTGAACTCCTTGATTCTTGAGCGGACAATGTACTGCCGTAAATCGTCATGTCAACACGTTGAATTTGGTTGGTCGTTTGAGCCAATTGTCGGGCGAAGTAACGAAACGTAACACATTGGCGTTACACGAAAAACAGCTCGTCGCACATCAATGCGACGAACTGTTCTTGATTTGAAGCTATGCAGGCCAGGACAGGTTACCCATGTGTCCCTACCAAACAACAGGTCCTGACCTACGTAACTACGTAGGCCAGGGATTCGTGTTTGGTAACTGGATTAACTCATTCTGAAATCCGGCGTCGACAGTCGACCATGGCCCAGCAGATGGCTCCGATCAGATACGTTGCCGCAAACAACAACAGCACGATCGTCCAGTCGGATGTCCATGCAAAGAGTTCAGCAATCAATATGGGGCAAGCGGCCGCAGCGAAATTTCCGGTCATGTTCATGATGCCGTACACCTGAGGCACGTGGTCGCCGCCGATGTCAATCGTGGCTGCTGACGCACAGGGTCCGGCCATTGCCGCCAGCAATGATCCGACCGACAACAGCGCCACGGCCAGAACAGTGCTCTCCACAAACCAGGCCGACAGAATCAGCACGGCACAACCGAACAGGAAGGTGGCTCCGACTCCGCTGCGGCTGAGCCTCAGGTTTCCAGTACGCTGCCAGATCCAGTCGGTGAGTAGTCCTCCGAACAACGATCCTGCCAACGTCCCGGCGAAGACCAGCGCCTGGAGGTAACCGGAATCTTTCACCGATACTCCTCGCGTCTTCTGAAGAAACGTGGGGAACCAGCTGGCGAAGAACATGTAACCGGCGGCTCGACATATCTGCTGGCCGCACAGAAACCAGAGCGCTGAGTTTCGAAGAATCAATCCCCAGGGAGTCGGGTTGGACGTGATCGATGAGGTGTCTACCGGAAGTCTTCCGTAACGAATGATTGCCAGTTCGGCTGCGTTCACTTTCGAATCGTCAGCCGGATCATCGCGAAATCGCGTAAAGAAACGCAGTGCCCACAAAAATCCGGGAACAGAGAACAACACGAACACCCATCTCCAGTGAATCACGTCCATCAGCACGCCAGTGGTCACACTCGCTGCGATCGCTCCGACCTGCATCCCCATTGCCAAAGATCCGCAGGCCAGAGTGCGGCGGGGGAGTGGCGTCCAGTGCGAAATCGAATCACACGAAGCGGGAAAAATACCCGCCTGCGCAGCTCCCATCAGAAGTTGTGCCGCGACCAGCAACCAGAGTTCCGGCGCAACACCGATACAGACAGCGGCCACCGACCAGCCGCACGCGAACAACACCATGGCGAACCGAGTGCCTCGGCGATGGGCCAGCGCACCACAGGGAACCTGCAGAGCTGCGTAGCTCCAGAAAAACGCGGCCATGAACCACCCGGACTGCCGAATGGTCAAGCCTAGATCTTCTCGAATCGTGCTTTCCGCGACGCCTACCGCATTACGAGTGAGGTACGCAATGGCGGCGGCCAGAGTCAACAGGCCCAGTACCTCATGCCGCACTCGCGTTGCCCGTTGGAATGACTCTGCGGCGGGAACGTGATAAGGGTCGGTATTCATGAGGCGGCCAGTGCGTCGGTCAACATCGCCAGCAGCCGATCAACTTCGCTCTGGGTTTCCGGGTCCAGACTCCAGGAATTCGGTTCACGTCGCCGATCAGTCGCAAACAGTCCACGCTTCACCAGAATGTACTTTTCGATGGCCAGGAATCCGTCCAGTCCCGCCTGCAGTTGCAATGCGACCAGCGCACAGATGGGGAAGTAAATGCGATACGCCGTTGCGTCATCGTTATTCTTCAACGCTGCCCACAACGCCACGATGCCATCCAGTAAGTCGATGCCTGGCATCGTGCCAATGACGCCGCGTCGAAACGCATCAATCAGCAGAATGCCGCCCGATCCGTCGAACATGCAGGCGCGACCGTCACTGGCGTCTCGCAGGTCAGAGATATTCGGTCCGATGGGCGCGCCTTCCGGTTTAAACAGGACCTTCTGCGGCCCGTATTCATCCAGCAGGCGAACATAAAAGTCTGTTGGAATCGATGCGCCGACGTAGGACGACGCGTCCTGAACGATGAGCGGCACGGGCACCGCATCTGCCAATGCGCTGAAGTAGTCGTGAAGTGCCGTCAGTGGCAACGCTGTTGAAATGGGAGGAATCGCCATAATGGCGCTGCATCCGGCATCAACGGCTGCCGTCGCAAAGTCGACCGCCTGCCTGGTACTCTCCGCGCCAACGCTGGCCACGACGATTCCACGACCAGCCGTCATTTCCACAATCAGCTGATTCAGTTCGACGCGTTCTTCCGATGTCAGCCGCAGGATTTCAGAAACCATCGCCGAACAAACGCCGTTGCTTCCCTGTTCGAACGCCCAGTCAATTTCGCGTTGAAGACTGTCACGATCTATTTCGTCGTTAGCGTCAAACGGAGTGTGCAGAATCGGCAGAATGCCTTCGATGTTTGATGTCACATTCATTGTTTGTGATTCCATAGCCAATCGTTACGCGAACGGAGAATTAGAATCTACCAGTGGCGTAAGCTTCCAGCTTGCGGAGGATTCGAAAATCGCAAGCTGGAAGTTTACGCCACGTTATGTTGTAAACCGCCGCTCGCGTTACCAATCTCCCACGCTGCCGTCCTGATAGAAGACGCGTTGCGGAATTTCCTGTTCAAACGGATGCTTTTTTATTTCGTCTTGATTGATCGTGACTCCCAGTCCCGGCTTCGCGTTTGGTGTCACGGTTCGCGTTTTTTCATCGACAGTGAAACCTTCCTCCACAACATCATTCCGCCACGGGACGTCATTGTGCACCGACTCGCAGATGATGTAACTCGGCTGAGAAAACCCAAATTCCAGCGACGCGGCAGTACTGACCGGTCCCTGCGGATTGTGAGGGGCGAGTGCGATTCGATAGGCGTCAGCCAGTGCAGCAATGCGGCGGGCCTCTGTGAAACCACCGCAGTGAGTGATATCGACCTGGCAGATTTCGCAACCACGAGCCGCAAACAGATCTCGAAATGCCGCCAGGTGTGTCATGCGTTCACCGGTGGCGATCGATGTCGTGACGGCCGCGTTGATGGCGGCGAGTCCTTCGATGCTTTCCGGCCAGCAGGGTTCTTCAAAGAAATACAGCCCGTACTGATCCAGAGCTTTAGCGAACTGCATACCCATCGCTGGCGACGGTCGCGCGTGGCAGTCCACCATGATGTCGATGTCATCTCCTACCGCCTCGCGCATCGCAGCAACGCACGCATCAGCAGCCTTGATTGGCTTAAGGCCTTCGATCGGCATCGTTGGCGGCACCGCCATCGATTTGAATGCCGTGAAGCCATCCGCCACGGATTGCCGGGCCAGGTCCGCAAACTGTTTCGCGTTATCAACCGGCGTCTCGTAAAAACTTTCCAGATTGCCGCCGCCAAGATGACTATACAGCCGTATCGAATCCCGAACAGGTCCACCCCACAGCTTGTGACACGGAACTCCGTGAACCTTGCCGACGATATCCCACAATGCGAGATCGATTCCGGCGATCGCCGTCGATCGAATCACTCCGCTGCCGTGCCAGAAGTGTTGCCGCCACATCATCTGCCAGAGATGTTCGACGCACGTCGGATCCTCGCCAATCAGTAGAGATGCCAGATCTTCGATCGCGCCCACGACGCCGCGAGTGTGCCATTCCAGTGTCGCCTCACCCCAGCCGTACAGCCCCGGCTGGTCGGTGACAACCTTGACGAATATCCAGTTGCGCATGCGGGCGTGACAGACATGCGTTTCAATTGCGGTGATTTTCATTGTGTTCCCACCAGTTTCAGCTGTGTTGTTCGAGTCGTAGGCCGGACCGAGGCCGTCACCCTGCCGGAGCAGCGCAAACCGGTCTTGTGTCATTGGCTGTCTGTAAAGTCTGGCAGCGCCAATCAGTAAGGCCGAAGTTCCGGCAATTGCATGGTTTGCTCGATCCGTCTACAAAATCTGCCCTCGCCAGAGTACGGTTTTTTCCGCGTTCTGGCGAACGCAACTACAAACATATGACTTTGTCGCCAATGTACTTGTTTTTGTCGCCTAAGTCAAGTATCGTGCCGGCATGTCGATCGCAACGTACATCAAAGATGACCTTGCCGCTCAACTGAAGTCAGGGCGAGAGTTGCCGGTTCAATTGACGCTTGATTCACTGGCGGGGCACTACAACGTCAGCTTGACGCCCGTGCGGACCGTGGTCGCTGAGTTGATCGACGAAGGGTTGCTCAAGAAGGGCCCCAATCATCGTCTGGCCGCCACAGCCCCACGCCACAAAGGAACCCGAACGCGCCGTGAACCGAAACTGCCAGAGCCGCCACGTGATCCGTATGAAGTCATCGCCAGCGATCTGGTGCAGCTTAGTCTGCGAGGCGAATCGATTTATCTTCGTGAAGAAGCGACCGCCGAGAAGTACGACATCAGCCGGTCCGCCATCCGCAACATTCTGCATCGACTGGCTGGCGAAGGGGTGCTCGATCACATCCCACGACGCGGCTGGTGTTTGCGGCCGTTTCGGCAGGACGACCTGCAGGCATTTATCGAAGTGCGTGAGGTGCTGGAACTGAAAGCACTGGAACTGGCTCGGCCGAAACTTGACGCGGCCGAACTGCAACGCATGCTCGACCTGAACGTGCCCCCGGCATCAGCGGGAACCTCACTGAGCGTGGATGAGTCTCTGCACGAATACCTGATTGCCACTGCCGGCAACGCATACATCAAGGATTTCTTCGCACGGCAGGGGCGGTACTACTGGCTGTTGTTTGAGTGGGAAGATCATGATCGCAACGTTGCGATTGAGACAATGCGTCAACACCACGAAGTCCTGACCGCATTGTTGAACAAGAACTGGTCGGCGGCGAGGAAAGCTTTGTCGCATCACATCCTTGATAATCACCCGATCCTGGGCCAGGTCACAGGTTCTCCGGCGAGTGGCAGTTGAGATTTATGAGTGGCGTAAGCTTCCAGCTTGCGAATTCTCTGAAAACGCAAGCTGGAAGCTTACGCCATAGAATGCAGATGGTTTGAAATGATTGAGCGGTTGCGAAACCAGTTCTTTGGCACGGAATAATTTTTGGGTAGCGGAACTCGCCCAGAGTTTCGGCCACACTCGAACTGCCGAGAGTCATGGCGACTTCCGCTACGGAACGAACCCCAATTTCAGATGTCTACGAAGCACGGGCTACCTGTTTGACGTTGTTTCAGCTTGATACCGGATTGTCAGGTCAAAACCTTCCCACGGAACAAACCTCATGAGTAACTCGCCGTCTCGGGGCATCGGTTTGCCATGCCGACATTCACTGGTCCCATCCGCACGCAGCATTTAGGGCACGGACTCCACATGGCCTGCGGAGGAAACAAGGGGCCTCTTTGTTCTGTCCAGTCACTCATCGAGAGGGCTTCTCCGAGTGAACTGATGAGACCCGCCATGGAATGGTAAACTACAGCAGTTCCTGCTGACTCGTGGCCGCGAAGATCGCGTTTCGGACGATGTGAGCCGTATCCCACGAGCCAGAACCGTTCACGATTTATCAGGATGTGTTGTAGCTTAGCGGCTTGCGATGGTTGTGATGGTGAGGATGTTTCCCCGGATCTTTACGCGAGAGGTGTGTGTGTGTCACACATAGAGACAGATAGTACATGCGACACACACACAGGTGCGGACCAGAACTCTGGGGAATCATCGCAACCATCCGGAGGTTCTGACACTGAATGGATTGACGAAACGGCACTTTGAAAGGAAGGCAAGTCGTGAAGCTACCAGCCAAACCAGACCACAGCCAATGCCGAGCGGTTATCGATTCCCG
>JAPYTO010000166.1 GCA_029941865.1 Fuerstiella sp.
ACGAATCTGCTCAAGATCCCGGCGCCACCGGCTGTCTGCACGATCGAACTGCAGGAACCCATCATCATGCAGACTGCCCAGAAATTGCCGTAGAAAAAATGCATTGCCGCCAGTCTTCCGGTAGACCAGATCAGTCAACGGCGCGCTGAGCTCAACCGTTGGGGCGAGGGTGTCCGCCACAAATTCAGCCACCGCGTCGCGTTGAAGATTGTCCAGTTGGAGGGTGTGAACCTGCGCGTGGTCCTGGATTCGGCGAATCGTGCGGGCCAGAGGATGGGCATCATCAACTTCATTGGTTCGATAGGCGCCCACCAGCAGCAGGTTGCGACTGCCCGATTCGCACATCAGGACTTCCAGCAGATCCAGCAGCCCCGGATCCGCCCATTGCAGGTCGTCCAGGAAGATGACCAGCGGGTGCGACGCATGGCTGACGGCGCTGATGAAGACAGCAAATACGTGATTGAAGCGATTGCGGGCTTCTTCGATTCCAACGTCATCGACGGGGGGTTGAGGGCCAATGATCAGATCGTATCGAGGGACCACGTCCAGCAGCACCTGACCGTTTTTTCCCAGCGCCTGCCGAATAATCGTGCGCTATTGTTCCAACTGACACTCTTCCAGTGACAGCAGGTAGGTACACAGTTCATCCAGTGCCTGTGTCAGCGCGAAATAGGGGCCGCTTTGCTGAAAGACATCGTGTTTCCCCGCAATGAAGTAACCGAACCGGCGGGTGATCGGTCGGTAAAGTTCCCGGACGAGTGCTGTCTTGCCGACTCCGGAATAGCCCGCCACCAGGACCAGTTCGGCAGGGCCGTCGCAGGCCTGATCGCACTGCTGATACAGCGTATCCAGTTCCGACTGTCGGCCGTAGATGCGAACGGGAAACTGCAGCCTGTCTGAAGTGTCGTGCGTGGCCAGTGGAAAGTCGGGAACACTACCGATTGACAGGAAGTCGTCATGACACTTTTTGAGATCAAAGAGTAAGCCGCTGGCAGTCTGATACCGATCGTCCGGGCTCTTCCGGAGCAACTTTGCGACAATGTCCGCGAATGCTGCGGGAACGTCCTCTCGAAGGTCCGTCAGCAGCGGTGCTTCACGAGCGATCTGGGCGTGCAGAAGTCCAGGTGCATCATTGTCTTCGAAGGGAACGCGTCCTGTCGCCAGTTCGAATAACACGACCCCGACAGAATATAGATCGCTGCGGCGATCGACCGGGCGATTCATGCGACCTGTCTGTTCAGGAGACAGATAGGCCAGACTGCCTTCGATTCGGTTGACGGCGGTCAGGGAGGGAATATCCAATAGCCGTGACGAGGCACTGCCCAATCCGCTTAATCTGACAGACCGTTTGGCAGCATCATAAAACATGTGCCGCGGCTCGATCGACCGGTGTGTCATCCCCATCCTGTGCAGCGTCTCAACTGCGGACAGGATGGTACAACTGATGGACAGAAACTCGTCGACGGCCAGCACGTCTTTGGCAGGCCGACAACTCAGCGGAGCGTCACCGGCATCCTCCATGACCAGAACCGGGCCAAGCTCGCTTTCCCAATACTCAACCACGGGCACGATGTCACCATGGCGGATGGTTTGACTGGTCTCAAACTCATCCCTCAGCTGAGCAATCGCCGCCGGATGCTGCTCCGGCAGTTCAATTCGCTTCAGCAGAACGGGATGATTGTCCGCTGTACGCCGCCCTCGAGAGAGACAGACGGGGCTGCATTGCCAAAGTTCCTGGCCCCATTCAAACCGCTCGTTCGCCATCGAACCCTCATCCCAATCTGTTCTCAAGTCTCGATCCTGGGGTAGACGAAGTCGCCGAACTTTGGAGGACATAGAGAAAAACCACCAAACTCCGGCGAGTTCGGCTACGGACAACCCCTGTTCATAGAGTTGACCACGCACTGGAGTTGGATCGAGTTTTTTCCGGCACGGCATTTCTGCGGACGAGGGACTTCTACGAAGAGGCGTATCTGGCCACAAGTGAAATCAACTTCTTATGGTCAAATGGCTTGCTCATGAAGTCATTGCAGCCGGACTTGATGCACTTATCTCTGTCGGTACTCATGGCGTGGGCGGTCAGTGCCACGATTGAGCCGGTGTAACCTGCCAGTCGCAGCTGGCTGGTGGCCAGGTACCCGTCCAGAACCGGCATCTGCATGTCCATCAGGATCAAGTCGAACGGAGCCCCGTCGTCTCTCGCCGCGAGGGCCAGGTCGTGGGCGATCCTGCCGTTCCCCGCCAGAGTAACATCGCCTCCGGCTTTCCTGAGCAGGACCGCAATGAGTCGCTGAGTGTCCACGCCGTCTTCGGCAACCAGCACTCGGCCGTTGAGAACGGGACTGGCTGGCTTTCCAGCCGGCTTCACTTCGGCGAGACCCGGAATTGGATTGTCCAGAAACTTCACGCCGTCCAGTGGTCCGGTTGAAATGTTTACGGTGAACGTGCTGCCCTTGCCGTGAGTACTCTTGACCGTAATGTCGCCACCCAGCATGTCAGCCAACCGTTTGCAGATCGACAACCCTAAGCCTGTCCCACCGAACTCGCGTGTTGTGGAGCTGTCTGCCTGCTGGAATGCCTGAAACAGCAAGGTGATCTGATCGTCGGTGATTCCGATGCCCGTGTCGACTACGTCGATCCGAAATTTCGGCTCGTCTGCATCGGATTCCTGTAGATGAGCCACCAGACGAACCTTGCCCGTCGCCGTAAACTTGATGGCGTTGCCAATGAGATTGATGAGGATATGGCGCAATCGGGTCGGATCAGTGTGAATGCTCTCGGGCATCATTCCGTCGAACTCAACTTCCAGAGGCAGATTTTTTGCGTCGGCGCGGACACGCATCAACGCGATGACCTCAAACAGAATCTGGCACGGCGAGCACTGAATCTTCTCGACCTCCAGCTTTCCGGCTTCGATCCTGGACAGATCCAGAATGTCATTGATGACTTCAATGAGATGCTCACCGTTTCGTTTGATGGTCGTGGCCGCTTCCAGCTGCTGCTGGTTCAACGAACCATCCATCAGCATTTCCGAGAAACCCAGGATCGCCGTCATTGGTGTGCGGATTTCATGGCTCATGTTGGCCAGATTGGCATTCTTAGCCTGCTTTTCGGCCCGTCGTCGCTCTGTGATGTCCACAAAGGCGACGTAGACGCTCGACCAATTTGGAGAATTCGGATCAACGAACATTCGCAGCATCACATTTCTTTTGTCACCTTGAAGAGTCAGCACGACGGAATCGGTCGTCAATGCTGTCTGTCCGTTGGCCAGGGCGATCAATTCGCTGCAGAACGCACAAGAGGGGTCATGGATGAATGTACGAGGCAACGACGTGATCAGTTCCTGCTTGTTGACGGCAGAGTGCAGCGTGACGGCGGCCAGATTCACATCCAGAATCTTCACCAGGTTGGCGCAGTCGGCCACTGCTTGTGCGTCGTTCTCGAAGTGTTCACGGAAGTCCTCGACGCCCTCGTCACGCAGAACGGCAATTCGCTGTTTGACAGCAGAAAAATCTTCGTGCCAAAGACAGACCGGAGAATTATCAAAGAGCAGCCGAAGATTCTCTTCGCTTTCCGACAGCTCCTTCGTTCGTTTCGCCACGGCTTCTTCCAGGTCATTGGCGTAGCGTGCAAATTGCGACCGATTGGCGCGATGCACTTCGCGAACGAGTTCGCCGGGATCACCGGCCTTTTCCAGGTACGCAAACGCACCGCGGTTGACAGCGTCCCTGGCAGATTCAAATTCACCGTGGGCAGTGTTGATGATGACGCGGATATTGCTTCCGGAATCGCGAAACTGTTTGAGAAGTTGTGTACCCTGCATGTCCGGCAGTTCCAGATCCACGACCGCGATGTCGAACTGCTGCTGCTGCACGTGGTGCAGGGCCTCGGCTGCAGTGGTACATCCCGTGACTGCGAAACCCTCTTCTTCCAGAATCGCGGTCAGTGTGAACAGCAACGCCGAACTGTCCTCAACCAACAGCAGTCGGGAAAGCCGTGCGCGCTCCAGCGGAACGGCAGCACCTGCATCATTCGTCTCTCTCGTCGACTCCGAACTCATTCTTTATCCTGTATGTTTTTCTTCAGGCGATTGGACGCCTGCTGGTTGGTGATTTGATCCAGCATGTTGATGACATCATCCAGATTGATAGGCTTTAGGATGGTGGTATAGGCCGTGCATCGGAGTGCATCGGAGTGCATCGGAGTGCATCGTCGGCGATCGAAGTGGAGACTTCGTCCTGATCGGAAATCATAATGACCGCGGCGTGTGGAATGACTTTCTTGATGGCCTGGTAGAGTTCGAGTCCTTTCATGGCAAGCAGATTCGCTTCGATAAAAATCAAGTCGAACTGAATCTGTTCCGCGAGTTCCAGCGCATCCTGAGCGTTGCCAGTCAGCGTGACCCGGTATCTCTGCTGTTTTAGTCTGTCCTTAAGCGTGAGGTAAATGGCCTCATCGTTCTCCACGATCAAAATTGCCGTGTCCCTGACCTCACCGTCCAGCCTGACGACCATTTCGATATCCAGAGGCTTGGCCAGAAACGCGATCGCCCCTTGTTCCAGGGCCGTCGTCTTTGCGTCTTCCATGGTGTAAGCGCTCATCATGATGACGCGGACGTCTTCCTGGTGTTGTCGAATCTGCCGAAATGTCTCGACTCCATCGATTCCAGGCATTCGCACATCAAGCAGGATGACTCGGTAGCCCTTTTCCGAACACAGTCTTACAGCTTCATGGCCGCTGGCGGCCATGTCGACGTCATAACCCTGATCCAGCTTAATGTCGGCCAGCGGAATACGCATATTCCGTTCGTCATCGACGACAAGAACTCGTTCGGCCGTAGTTTCGGTCATGACTGCCTCCTTACGCCTTCCCTTGCGTGTGCGTTGAACAGCGTAGTTTAATACAAGAACGGTGGCCAGTGCCAACGCTCTGGTGCAATTCGATGGTTGTCGTGTCCCCGTTGAGAGTCTTTTGCCATTGACAACTGGTCATTCCTCAACCCCAGGTGTCCCCGGTTTTGGTGGAAAACAAAGGCTTCAGCAACCATTGCCGTGTTCCGGGACGGCCCGATCGCAATTTCATCGTTTACCCGCAATTTCATTGAGGCACCCCTGAAAAGGCGTTCGTGTTGTTGTAACGAATTGCGATCTATGTGGCGGCAGGGATGCCGCCTCATAGATCGTGCAACGGCAGTAATTTCCCGGTGGGGTATTGCCATCAGGGCACTGTGGTTTACCACGTAACAGATCCTGCTTTGACGCAGGTTGCCAAAACGCAACGTAGGATTCTGTGTTATAGCGGGTAACCGCCTCAATCTGATTTGACCGGGGTTCGCCTGCACAAGGGTAGAGATTACCCCGGAACGCATTGTTGACGCTTCGGATGATCGATAGCCGACGTAATTCGTGTCGAACCGACAGCGGATTCAAGAAGGGCAAATGATGAAAGCAACGATTGCCAGAAAAATGGGGGCCGGCTTCGGCGTTCTGTTGTGCCTCGTGGCAACGCTGGCCATCGTTGTTCTGTTTCAACCTGCGCGATATCAATCGCCAATTTACCTTCGTGATTGAGCATGACGCACCGGTGATTGCCAACGCCAGACAACTGTTGACTCTGGTTGTTGATATGGAAACCGGGCAGCGGGGCTACGTCATCACCGGCAATCAGGATTTTCTGGAACCTTATCACGTTGCACGTGGCAAGTTTACGGATCTGATCGCTGTCGAAAAGGTACTCGTCAGTGATAACCGGTCACAGGTCACGCGGCTGCAGAATATTGAGGCGTCTCTGCAACAATGGCAAATCAAGGCCGCCAATCCAGAGATCGCCATGCGCCGGAGGATCCTTGATGCAGGAGCCGGCAGCACGAATCTGCAGGACATGCTGAGCCTCGGGGTAGGCAAAGACATCCTGGATCAGATTCGCATCGTTGCCGCTGAGATGGAGCAGCAATTCCGAGTTGACGGCAATATGCATGGGGTCATCCTGCTGAAATCGATACAAAAATGCATGGTCGACCAGGAAACCGGGGAACGAGGATTTCTGATTACCGGCAAAGAGGAATTTCTGGAACCGTATTATGAAGGCCGGAGAGAGTTGCAGCATGGATTTGCGGGTTTGCGAAGTCTGGTCGCCGGCGCTCACGATCGAGAAGCGACCGTCTTTGATCTGAGTGAATTGGATCGGTTAACCACCAGGCGAATCAAGGAAGTGATCGCTAATCGATTGTCGAGAGATAAATCAGGAACACAGTTCAAAAAAACCTTCCAATTCAAAACTATCCCACTAGAGGAGAACTCCCTCGTGAGTAATACCAATACGAAATCCAAGGCCGACGGATCAGATTCAGCAGCACTCAAGTCCGAGCTGGAGGCAGTCAACGACGAACTTTCGCTCAGCAAGTCGATGAGTGAGAACTCTCCGATCAACATTCTGATGACGGAATTCGCATCATCCACCGGCCAGCAGGCCCCGGTCACGACGGTCACGACGGCCGCAACGTCAGCTGACCAGACAGGCCAACCGGCCCAGCCACCCGCACAGGCAGCGCCCTCGGAATCCGCCACGCCAAAGAAAGCGGCCGGTAGCCCGACTTCCGGTGACACGAAAAAGAAGCCCACAGAAACTCTGCGGGTCGATATCGAACGGCTTGACCAATTGATGAATCTGGCCGGGGAACTGGTGATCAGCAAAGCTCGATTTTCGCAGATCGAGGAAGGACTGAAGGGCACGACGATGTCCCGACAGTCGGTCAATGCCATGGCTGACGTGTTCTTAACACTGGACAGACTGACCAGCGATATTGAAGTTGCGGAAGGGAAAGAAGAAGCACACCTCAGTCCGGAGGTGCTGCGAAATCACATGCGGCGATTGCGGGCTGATCTCGAGTACGTCGACAACGGAATGAAAAAATTTAATGCGGCGAATGCCCTGATCATCGATTTGGGCGACACCGTGCACCAGCTGGACCGCGTCGCCGATGGCATCCAGAAAACCGTCATGGACACTCGAATGGTGCCCGTTGGTCCACTGTTTCGACGGTTCAAACGAGTCATTCGGGATATTTCACACGGCAATGGAAAAGACATTCGTCTGGTGATCAACGGTGAAAACACCGAGCTGGACAAACGGATGATCGATGAGCTGGGGGGTCCGCTCATTCATATGATTCGCAACTGTGCAGATCACGGCATTGAGTCTCCCGACGATCGTGAGGCCGTCGGTAAGCCACGGCAGGGCACAGTGACTCTGGACGCCTATCATCGTAGCAACAGCATTCTGGTTGAAATCACCGACGACGGAAAAGGACTGGCCGCCGATAAGATCAGAACCAAGGCGATCGAAAAGGGATCATTTCCGAACTGGATGCAGATAAGCTGACACAGCATCAGATCTTACAGCTGATCTGGGAACCGGGGCTCAGCACTGCGGAAAAAATTACAGAAGTGTCCGGTCGCGGCATGGGCATGGACATCGTTCGCGCCAAGATCGAAGACCTTAACGGGACTGTCGAACTGGACAGCACTGTGGGAGAGGGCACCACCATCAGCATTAAGCTGCCGCTGACACTGGCGATTCTGCCCAGTCTGCTGGTGGTGATTGAAGGCGACGTGATTGCGATGCCGGTTGAGTCGGTTTCGGAAATCGTGCCTCTTAGACCAGACAACATGTCCAGCGTCCATGGCATGCAGACGGCGGACGTCCGCGGTCGTGTGGTGTCCGTTGTTCACCTTGCAGAATTGTTCAGCTGGAGTCAGCCGGTCGGCCAGGACGCAGGTCTCGCGGATGAAAAATCGCTGGTCATTATTACTTGTGACGGTCGCGAACTGGGTCTGATTGTGGATCGACTGCTGGGCGAACAGGACATCGTCATCAAGTCGATGGCTGAAAACTATAGAAACGTTGATGGCATCGCCGGTGCCAGTATTCTGGGTGACGGAAGCGTCTCGCTTATTCTGGACGTCGTCGCCGTGCTGGAGATGTCTACCCGAGCCCGGCGAATGAAGGTCGCGTAACGCGTAATAGAAAGCTATTTAATGACACAGACGACTGAAGATCAAAAACTGGCGGTTCTGAACCAGCTGTTTACCTCGGCTACTCAGAATGCCTCCATTGCGATGTCTCGCTGGACCAGCGGGCAGATCACGCTTTCGCTGGACGAAGTCAGCGAAGTGCAGCTGGACTCGCTGCCTACGGCACTGGATATCGGCGATGACCTGCTGACGATGGTTGTGCTGACACTGGACGGTGAAATGGGCGGCCAGTTGATCCTGACGTTTGACGACACCAATGGTCGGCAACTGGCGGCATCTTTACTGAATCGCGACCTGAACACCGAACCGGAATGGAGCGCCCTTGAGCAGTCCGCGCTCATGGAAACCGGAAATATCCTGGGGTGTGCCTACCTGCGATCACTGGCCGAAGTCATTGATACGGAACTGGTGCCGTCGCCGCCGTACTTCGTGCAGGACTACGGTGCCAGTGTTCTGGAGCAGGCGGTCATGACTCAGGCCATGGTCAGTGATCGGGCATTGATCTGCCGCACGAGTTTTCGGCGACAGGGCGAAGTGCTCAGTTGGGACGTCTTTTTCGTGCCGACAGAGAGTCTGCTGACACGACTGGAAAATGCATTTGTGGCCATCCAGTGATTGGGGCCGGTTACTTCAATCACACAGGGAATCTGAAATTATTGAGCCAGCGGAAATAATTGAGGCCCAACACTAATGAACGCAGCCACACTTGATAGAAAACCGCCCACTGTGGGCATGTCTCAAATCGTGTTTCTTGAGCAGCCTGAAACGGCGCATTCCGTTTTTGGATCCTGCATTGCCCTGACGCTGTTTCATGCACGCATGAAATTAGGCGCGATCGCACACATTGTGCTGCCGCGGTCATCCGGCCGAGAGGGCCAGCCCGGGAAATTTGCCGACACGGCTATCCCCTATATGTTGACTCAGCTGACGGCCCGAGGTGCAAGGGGTTCGGGACTGGTGCCCAAGCTGTGCGGAGGCGCATCGATGTTCGGCGGCGGCGGCCCGATTCAGATCGGTGAGGAAAACGTCACTGCCGTGGAAGCGCTGCTTAAGGAAGCAAGAATTCCCATCGTGGGCAGGCATCTGGGCGGTAAAAAGGGGCGACGGGTTACCTTTGATTGTGCGACTGGTGATGCCACCATTGAAATTGTGGGGCAGCCCGCCGAAGTGATTTGAACTTTAAGAACAAAATTCGTCAGCACGTTTCCGGAAGGTATGAGGCAATGTCCAAAACACTGTTAGTCACAGACGACGCCCTGATTATTCGTGAGATGATTAAGGATGCCGCCATAAAGTGCGGCTGGGAGATCGTCGGCGAAGCCACCAACGGTCAGGAAGCCATCGAGCAGTACAAAGAGTGCCAGCCCGATGCCATGACACTGGACATGGTCATGCCGGAATATGACGGATTGCATGCACTGCGTGGGATCCTGGAACAGGATCCGGACGCCAATGTACTGGTGGTCAGTGCACTGGATCAGCAGCAGGTGCTGAAGGATGCGATCAGACTTGGCGCCAGCGATTTTATCGTCAAGCCATTTGACAATGATTGTCTGACGGGAGCTCTCGACAAGCTTGTGCTCTCAAATTAGTCGCAGTCGGCAGGACTGACTCAGATCTGCCGTGTTCAGTGTCTGCAGCACAATCGGTATGTTGCCAACGTTGTTCAATCAGAACTATTCCAGCTCTATTCAGATCGAGGTGAATCGTGGCGAGCGTCGGAAACATCCTGTTGGAAAAAGACATCCTGCAGGAAAGCGGAACCAACGAAGTCGAGATTCTTGTGTTTCACGTGGGCGACTATGCGCTCGGCATTAACGTGGCCAAAGTCCGCGAAGTCCTGCCTGCGCAGAAAATCACGCGGCTACCGAAAGCCCACCGTTCGATTGTCGGGTGTTTTACGTTGCGGGACAGCGTCGTGCCCTGCGTGTCGCTGCACAAGCACCTTGACGAAAAAGCCACCCACGCGCCTAACGAAGCCACGATTATCCTGACGGAGTTCAATCAGTATCAGACGGCGTTCGTGGTCGATTCTGTTGACAGGATTCACCGTGTCAGCTGGGAGCATGTTCTGGCGGCGCCCAGCGTGGTTACGCAGTCGGCCACGCCCGTTACAGCCGTGACGACGATTAATGAACGGCTCATCACGATGCTGGACTTCGAAATGATCGCCGATCAGGTTTCGGAACAGGCGAATCGGGCGGGGGTCATTGCCAACCCTCAGAATCTGCCTCGTCACGAACTGCAGATCCTGCTGGCAGACGATTCCGCCACTGTTCGCCAGGCCATGACGGAAACCCTGCGTGGCAGCGGATATACGAACCTGACGACATTCGAAAACGGTGAAGAAGCATGGACGTGGATCCAGCGACGCCTGCAGGAAACGGGTGATGTCAATCAGGTTGCTGACCTGCTGGTCAGCGACGTGGAAATGCCACAGATTGGTGGTTTTCACCTGACCAGAAATATCAAGGAGCATCCCGAACTGCGGAAACTGTATGTGCTGCTGTTCTCGTCGATTATGACAGAGGACAATCGGAATAAAGGAGCTGCCGTCCAGGCGGATGCGATGATCACAAAGCCTGAGCTGCATCGAGTTGTTGATGTGGCGGACGAGTTGCTGAGGACGCGATCACGTCCGCCCAGCGAAATTGCGGGGGGCCATGAATCAGCGCGGGCAGTGGCTTCAAATGACGCCCCGGCAGCGACCGTTGCCGCTGAAACCAATGTGTCGCCGACCACTGAGTCATCCCCGGTCCCTGGACAACGTCACTGGGTCACGTTCCGCAACGAACTGAATGATCGCGTCGAACACCTGACGGAACTGTGTCAGCTGGCGTCGAACGAGATCGTTGACAAAGACGTGGTCAACGATTCACTGCGGTCATTGCATTCCATCAAATCGGCGGCGATGGCGATTGCCGTGCAGCAGGTTGCCGGCGCCACACACGTGACAGAAGGAAAAGTGTCTGACCATCGCGACAACAAGGGTCCGTGGCCCGGTGCCGAACTGGAAAAGTACGTCGCCTGGCTTAAAGAGCTGGTGGATCCGATGAACGATGAAAATGAAGTACAGACAATTCTGGCCAGGGCGGATGCTCTGACCGTCGAGATTGCGGGAGCCTCTGATCTTTAGCCACCTGTGTCTGCTCGCCAACGGCGAAACAAAGCACAGAATGATTTCACATTTACAGTGACCTGGGTCACTGACTTCGATCGGTAACGGATGACAGTTTCGAAGATAAAGAGAATCGCCGGTTACGCCGCCACCTTGTCGCCCGCATGGGGCGCATGCGTGGCCTGCCGCAGAAGCTGGGGCAGATGCTGAGCTTCTCACTGGGCCACGAAGAACAGGCCGTCGATCAATATGCCACGTTGCAGCAGGGTGCGGAGCCGTTGGCACTGGAAGTTGTCCGCCCCGTCATGGAGGCCGCATGGGGCTGTCCGCTGGAAGACGTTCTGTCCGACATCGACCCGGCGGCCTACGCGGCGTCACTGGGGCAGGTGCACCGGACGACATTGCGGGATGGTCGGGCGGTCGCGATCAAAGTGCAGTATCCCGGCATCCGCGACACTGTCATGGCCGACCTGAAGATGCTGGGCTGGCTGGGCACTCCTTTTGGAAACCTGCGTCAGGGATTCGATCTGACGGCCTACCGTGAGACCATTCTGCACGACCTTGAACGAGAGCTTGATTATGAGTGCGAGGCAAAACAGCAGCGCGCGTTTGCCGCGTGGGCGGCCTACGATCAGTTTCTGATCGTGCCCTCTGTGATTGATCATCTGAGTACTGCGAATGTACTGGTCACCGAATGGCAGGAGGGAGATCACTGGAACGACGTCTGCGCAAACTGGAACGATACCCAAAAACGCAGCCTTGCGAATGTCATGTTGCAGTTCTTCCTCGGCGGCATCTTCCAGCACGGAAGGATGCAGGCGGACTGGCATCCGGGAAACTTCCGCTTTTGTACTCACGGCAATAAGGCTCGGTTGCTGCTGTATGATTTTGGCTGTGTCTTTGAACCATCTGAAGTTGAACAGCTGGGACTGGCCAGACTGATTCAGGCCACGATTGACCGCAGCGAGTCACCGTGGCCCCTGTTTCTGACGCTGGGATTTGACCGGGAATTCCTTGAGCCGCTGGCCGGAAAGCTGCCAGCACTGTGTCGCGTGCTGTTTGAACCGTTTTGCTGCGAGTATCCGTATGACGTCACGGATTGGAACCTGGCAGAACGCGTCAGTGATATTCTGGGGGACGACCGCTGGAATTTTCGCATTGCCGGGCCCGCTCGTCTGGTGTTCCTGCTGCGTGCCTTTCATGGCCTCGCTTGGTATCTCAGAGGGCTGGGGACACCGATTTTCTGGCAAAAGGCCTTTACGTCCTGTGTGGGCGGTCTGTCCGGTGACATGGCGGACCTGCAGATTCTGCCGGAGAATGCGTCAAAATGTGACTTCCACAGCATGGCTCGCCATTTGAAAATCCGTGTGATTGAAGATGGGCGAACAAAAGTTGAACTGACGCAATACGCGTCCACGATTGAACATCTTGACGAATTACTGGATGAAGAGGTAAAACGGCGGATTAACGAGCAGAAAATCGACTTGAAACAGATCGTCTCAGACGTACGCAGGCAGGGTTATCTACCCACCTCGGTATTTCGTCTGACCGAAGGAACCAGACAAATCGATGTGTGGCTGGAGTAACTGAGTTGCAGCACGGACTGCTGTCACTGCGGAACATTCGCAGATCGGGAAAGTTACCGTTCGCTGCGTGAATCACATTTGCACGGAGGACATCTTGATGGATTTTCCAGGCCTGGATGGCTTCCTGGGCAACCGCGGGTCGTTGATGCTGGACGTCGTCTTTCTGGCGATGTTTGCGGTTGTGCCCGTCATGGGCTGGAGTATTTATCAGGTCAAGTGTCGGCAGCGTTACGTGCTTCACATGCGCGTTCAGTTGGCGCTGGGACTGGTGCTGCTGTTCGCAGTGACGTTGTTTGAAATCGACATGCGAGTCAATGGATGGCGACTACGTGCCGCGGCATCCCCTTATTATTCTGAGAATCTGGCGGAAGGACTGGTCAACTGGTCTCTGTGGATTCACCTTGTATTTGCCATTTCTTCATTTGTGCTGTGGGTGTTTGTCATTGTTCAGGCGTTGCGAAAGCTGCCGCGACCGCCACGGCCGAACGAGTACGGGCCGCAACACAAATTCTGGGCACGGATCGCTGCGGTGGACATGTGTCTGACGGCGGTGACCGGATGGGTTTTCTACTGGCTGGCATTCGTCGCGAGTTAATGACAGAAACCCTGCGGAGTCGTGTTTACGGTTGATTCCTGACTGTGTCTGTTGATTCACCAGTTGTCTGTTGTGTTTTTGATGCGAAACCAGGTTTCGTTCTGCAACTCCAAAACGGGAAAGCAAAATGAGCGGTTAACGCCGAATGGTACTGCATATTGATGATGATCCACAGATTCTGGAGATCGTGGGGCAGCGTTTGAGATTGCGGGGCATCGAAGTTCTTTCTCTGTCGGGACCAGAGAACGCCATTGAAACACTGTTGTGCACCGGGTGCCGGGTGCCGTGTGGTGTTGCTGGATATCGAAATGCCAGGCGCAAATGGCCTTGACGTTCTCAAGGAAATCAAGAAATACGATGGCGGTATTCAGGTGGTGATGCTCACCGGTCTGGTGACGATGGATTCTGCGCTACGTGCGTTCCGTTTGGGAGCTGCAACCTGTCTGTTTAAACCCATCAATGAATTTGACCGGTTAATCGCTGCTCTGGACGCGGCGTTTGAAACACTGGACCGCTGGAAGCACGTCCTGAAAGAACTCTGTGATCGCAAGACAGAAGAATCCGGCATCGTGGCGTCGTAGGGCACAGTGACTTCACGTCTTCTGACGTTAAACAGGAAATCACGAGCGAACACCAAATTATGGCTGACGACACTGAAGACTTTGATGAGGATGATGAGTTACTCGCGGCGTTTGTCGATGAGTCTCTGGAATTGCTGCAGGAACTGCCTGCGTCGCTGGAATCGTACAAGGCCGATCCGGGCGATACCGAACAGATCAATTCCATCTTCCGCGCCGTGCATTCGATCAAGGGCAATGCTGGTTTCTTTGGCCTTGCGGGCATCAAGCAGTTTGCTCATTCGCTGGAAAATACCCTGGATGAAGTCCGTGGGGGAACAATGGTACTGGACGAACGACTGGCTCGATCTCTGATCGAGGGCTTTGATATTCTGGATGGCCTGCTGAATCAGGCGCTGCAGGGGCAGGTTGGCGAACTGGGGAGTCGGGAACAACAGCTGCTTAAGGAAATTGCTGACCTGACGGCCAGCTCAGAACCCCCTGTCGCTGACCTGGATGTGCTGGTCAAAGAGGTCCTGGCACTGGCCGACGAAATGGCAGACGCGGACAGCCCGGATGTGGAGCCGTGGGTGGAACGGCTTCGAGCGTTATGTCCTGAGAGTCTTACACTGAACGAAGAGCAGAAAACTTCTGAGCCAGGCGACTGACGACGCATCGGCAGACGAGTCTGTCGCAACCATCGCGGCGCCCGTCGTGGTCCCGACGGGCAGCAATGCCAGGGTCAAAACGACCGGAAATGCTCAGACGCTTGCGCGATACCTGCGCGTGAAAGAAGAGTGTGTCGATGAGTTTCTGACAGACGTGTCCCGGCTGTTCATTACTCTGGAACGACTGAAAGATCTGCAGAATCGCATGCACGGGCAAATGGGTGCGCCCGAACTGGTTGAGGAACTGCGTCAGGTGAATACGGCGTTTTCCACGCAGGTCAATACCATGCAGGTCAGCGTGGCTGCGATTCGGCGTGTGCCCGTGCGAGGCCTGTTCTCGAAGTTTCCGCGAGTCGCCCGTACGCTGGCGGTAAACCTTGGCAAGAAACTGGATGTGCACCTGAGCGGCGAAGAACTTGAGATCGACAAGTCTCTGGTCGAGGACCTTGACGCGCCGCTGATGCACATGATTCGAAACGTGTGTGACCACGGCATTGAAACACCGGACGAGCGTCGTGCAAAAGGCGCTGTGGAAACCGGCAACCTGTGGATGTCCTGTGAGCTGACCACTGATCGCGTTATCCTGAAAGTCCGTGATGACGGTCGTGGAATTGACCCGACCAGACTGCGTGCCAAATCGGTCGAAAAAGGCATCCTGACGCGCGAACAGGCTGACGCACTTTCGGACGAGGAAGCGGTGGACCTGGTGTTCCATGCGGGATTCTCGACGGTGGAGATAATTTCGGGCGTCTCCGGACGCGGCGTCGGTCTGGACGTGGTGCGTTCCAGTCTTCGTGAATACAACGGCGACATTCATGTGAGTTCGAAGATTGGCGAAGGAACTATCTTTCGTCTGGAAATCCCACTGCGAAAAGCGGTTGTCGTCGTCGATGGGCTGCTGGTTCGACAGGGCGACAGTACGTTTATTCTGCCTTTTCAATTCATTCGCGAGATTTTTGAACTCGACAGCGAACAGATCGGAAGTGTGCAGGGGCAAAAGGTGGCCCGGATTCGTGGCGAGCCGTTCGCAGCCGTGTCTCTGGGCGAACTTCTGGGCACGGGGTCGCCTGACATTTCTTCTGGCGCACCGGTGCGTGGCGTGCTGGTGACATTCAAGACGGTGTCCATCTGCCTGCTGGTGGATGCCGTTGTGGGGCAGCGAAAGGTCGTGATTAACAACCTGTCCGAGATTATGGCGGAAACCGGAATTGTGACCGGTGTTGCGCAACTTGGCGGAGGCGAACTGGCTCTCGTGCTGAGTACGGGGGATCTGATTTCCTGTGCTCGATCAGCCGCTGGTAAAGCCGCCGCGTAAACAGTGAGCCGCAGGGCGCTGCAAGTAGGCCGGACCGAGCGAAGCGCTGTTCCGGCATCGTCCAGAGTGATCCAACATCCACCCCATTGCCGGAGCGGCGTCGCTGAGGCTC
>JAPYTO010000167.1 GCA_029941865.1 Fuerstiella sp.
GCTCAAAGGCATTTTGGCTGCTTTTCAAGACGTCTGAACATGCGATTGCCCTGCCTCTAAGGCTCACACACACGCAATTACTCCAGAAAGTAGGCCGTGACCGAGCGAAGCGCTGTTCCGGCATCGTCAGCACAATTCTTTGATAAACCATTGCCGGGGCGGCGTCGCTGTGGCTCCTGGATCCGTCCCCAGCTACCTTTCCTGAATCGTTGATGCCGGGAAATCGGCACGTTTCGATCCGTTGGGGCTGCGCTGGCTGGCTCCGTGATTGCGTTTGAAGCCCAATGGAATGGCAAGGCCGTTGGTTGCCTTCAGCTGTTCGTACAATTGTCGACGCAGTTGGGCCACGCGATTCTGCTGACCAGCCTCGCTGATCAGGTTTTTCGTTTCCAGCGGATCGTTGACAACGTCATACAGTTCATCCGTATCCCACAGTCCGTGATACTGAATCAATTTGTACTGATTTCCACGAACAGCAAACGTCGTCGGCGTCTGAGGAAAACTCGGTTCCCAATAATATTCGTACAGCAGTGTTGTCGAATGTGAATCACCCGCTGACGGATCCTGCAGCAGATTCACCAGGCTGCGTCCGTCCATCCATTGCGGTGGTGTGACACCGGCCAGTTCCAGCAACGTTGGCGCGATATCAATGTTAGCCACGACAGCACTGCACTGGCGATCCGCCGGGATCAGGGCAGGACAGTACGCCAGCAGAGGAATGCGAATCGATTCCTCATACGCGCAACGTTTGTCGATCAGACCGTGTTCTCCCCACAGATGGCCGCCATCGCTGGTGAACACGACCACCGTTTCCTGATCGAGTCCCTTGTTTCGCAGAGTCTTCATGACTCGCCCCACGCTGTCATCGATCGACAGAATCATTTCGCAGTAGTGGCGGTACATTTCCGTCAGCGACTGTTTTGCTCGACCGTGGTACGGAAATTCCACACCGTGCCAGCTGTTCCTTTGGTCATGGACCCACATCGGCTTGCCGGCGTAGTTTTCCACTGAGTTGGCCATCGTTGCGGGCACTGCCACCGCGGCATTCTTATAACGATCGCGGTGCCGCGGTGCCGGATCGTACAGGCCATGCACGCCTTTGTGAGACAGGTACAACAGAAACGGCTGGTCGCCAGTGCGGTCGTCAAGCCATTCCTCGCTGTAATCGGTCAGCTCGTCGGTCATGTATTTCGTGCGCGGCACCTGACGACCATTGACGTTCAGCGTCTGCTTTTCAGGTGCGTACGTCCCCTGACCTCGAAAACTGACCCAGTGATCAAACCCGGGACGTGCAGCGTCGCTGGATCCGCCCATGTGCCATTTGCCGATGAAAGCGGTTTCGTAATCAGCCTGCTGCAGCAGCTGCGGAAACGTCTGAGTTTCCTGCGGCATGCGATCGGCATTGTCCACCACCTTGTGGTTATGCATGTACTGCCCCGTCAGAAACGATGCACGCGACGGCGAACACAGAGACGTCGTCACAAACGCGTTCGTAAACTGCACGCCCTTGTGCGCCAGGGCGTCAATATTCGGCGTCTCCACAAACGGGTGGTTCATGAAACCGAACGTGTCGTAACGCAGATCGTCAATCAGAATGAAGACGACATTTCTGTGCCGCGGTGGTTCTTCGCATGTGCCAAAGGAAAACGTGGTCAACACAATGATCAGTGCAGCAATTGATCGCACGGTGGACCTCGACAGCAGAAGGTTGATTGAAGATTCACAAGCCTGGCAGATCAGACTACCCGGAGAGAAGAGGGTCGGGAGTCTTTTTCGGATTTACGACGATGACAACAGACGGGACCTCGTCCGAAAAAGACTCCCGACCCTTTCCTTTACTCAAGTAGGCCGAATCCAGGAGCCTACAGCAGTTTTCAAAATCACGCGGTCGTCTGTAGCGGAATTCGCCAAGACTTTCGGCAGTGACAGGTCGAAAGCCTTGGCGGCTTCCGCTACGAAAAACAGTAAAATGCTCTCAGCGACGCCGCTCCGGCAATGGGGTGAATGTGGATGTAAGATTAAACTGCGCGGTGCCGGAACAGCGCTTCGCTCGGTCACGGCCTACTTGGTTCAGACAACAGGATGGCTTCGGACATCCCGTCCTGATACCCTCGACTGCAGCACGGGGCGAGGCAGGTGCTTCTGCCAATCCGGCCCGTTTCCATACGTCAGCGTTGATGGAGCTGGTTTGCCCTTGAAAATGTCGAAACTGAATTCCCTTGCAATTCTGATCACCACGCTGATATTGCTTCTGGCTGGACAGAACAGGTCCGTCGCGACCGATGACGTCGACTTCCGGCGGGACGTGGCTCCTATTCTGCAGGCTCGGTGTCTGAGCTGTCATAACGAACGTGACCGCCGCGGTGGACTGTCTTTGCACTCAAGTCGTTCTGTGCGAGCCGGTGGTGAAAGTGGCGTGGTGCTTACGCCGGGGGACGTGGATGCCAGCTACCTGCTGGATCTGATCCTTCCTGCCGACGGAACGGCTGAGATGCCAAAGGACGAGGCTCCGCTTGATGCATCGGAGATCGCCGTCATTCGAAAATGGATCGAATCCGGTGCGGCCTGGCCGGATGACGTTGTCCTGGAACCGCCAGTGCTGTGGTCACTCAAACCTATTCAACGACCCGAGATTCCAGAGAATCAAGCCGCGTTCGACAGCTTTTCCATCCGAAACCCCATTGACGCGTTTGTGGCGGCACGGCACACGGAGGCCGGACTCACTCCTGCTGCCGGGGCCGACAGACGCACTCTGATTCGTCGGCTGTACCTGGATTTAACGGGGCTCCCGCCGTCTCCGGATGCTGTCGAATTGTTCGTACTGAACGAGGCCCCCGCAGCCTATGAGCAACTGGTCGATGAATTGCTGAGTTCTCCGCATTACGGAGAACAGTGGGGACGATACTGGCTGGACCTGGCTCGGTATGCGGACAGCGAGGGCTATCTGGGCGACAACGAACGGCCTCATGCGTGGGTCTATCGCGAATGGGTCATTAACGCGATCAACCTGGACCTGCCATTCGATCAGTTCACGATCGAACAGCTGGCGGGCGACCTGCTGGATGAACCCACTCTGGAACAGAAGATCGCGACAGGCTTTCACCGCAATACTCTGCGAAACACCGAAGCGGGAGTGGATCTGGAATTGTACCGCACCAAGGAAATTGTGGACCGAGTCAACACAACCGGCATGGTCTGGCTGGGCTTAACGCTGGGCTGTGCTGAATGTCACGACCACAAGAACGACCCCATCAGTCAGAAAGAATTTTACCAGCTGTACGCATTTTTCAACAATGCTGACGACGTAGGAGTGACAGCGACCAGGCCATGGGAGATCGCCGAACACAACCAGGCCATGCAGATCTGGCAGCCACAATGGGATGAATTGCTGCAGAAGCTGCAACACTTTGAAATGGAAAACCTGACGACGGAGCAGAAAACCGAGCTGTCGACAAAGCTGGACAGGACCGGCAAGTCGACAGACATAAACGCCGTCGAAACGTTTTACCGCACAAAAGAGTCGGGGTGGAAAGAGTTGCAGCCCCGACTGGAAGCACACACCAAAAAGAGGCCCGTGCAACCGTCGACCAAAGCCCGCGCCTTCGCTGAACGCCGCAAGGATCGTCGAGAGACCTTTGTCCATGTCCGCGGCGTCTACAATCGACCTGGCGACAAAGTGAGTCTAGGAACACCGGCCGTGCTGCCGCCGCTGCAGCCGCGAGCCGCCGTGCCGGACCGGTTCGATTTGGCCCGATGGTTGTTTCATGAAGACAACACGTTGACCGCACGAGTGGCCGTAAACAGAATCTGGCAGCAATTGTATGGCCAGGGGTTGGTGGCGACTGCCAACGACTTCGGAACTCAGGGAGCGACGCCCACGCACCCTCTGCTGCTTGATTGGTTAGCGACCGAGTATCGGCGTTTGGGGTGGAGTCGCAAAGCGATGATCCGCCTGATCGTGCTGTCGTCCACGTACCGCCTGTCGTCGTCCTCCAATTCCGTTGCTGGGCAGCAGCAGGCTGGCAATCAACTTTTATGGAGACAGAATAGTTATCGCGTCAGTGCCGAATCTGTCCGCGACCTTCATCTGGCGGCCAGCGGACTGCTGAATCGTACGATCGGCCGTCGTGGAATCCGTCCGCCGCTGCCGGCGTTTGTGACGGAGGTGGGACGCAGCGTGAAGTGGCCGGTCAGTCAGGGCAGTGAGCGCTATCGCCGAGGCATGTACATCTTCTTCAAACGCACGGTGCCGTACCCGATGCTGATGACGTTCGATGCGCCGGACGCGACCGTTTCCTGCAGTCGCCGAGAACGATCGAACACGCCTCTGCAGGCGCTGACGCTGTTGAACGACCCGGTCTTCTTCGAATGTGCTCAGACGTTGGGGGCGGAAGCCGCCCGGCAGTTCACTGAGGAGCCCAGGGAAGCAATCCACATAATTTTCCTGAGATGTCTGGGAAGGCCTCCCGCTGAAGACGAATTGAATTTCCTTATGGCGGCGCACGATGAAGTCTTACTGCTGATGGAAGATGAACAGACGAAGGCAGGTAGTGAAGACGGGGCCGCCGCAATGATCGCGATGGCCCGGATCGTGATGAATCTGGATGAGTTTGTGACGCGGGATTGAATGACATGACAGCTACCAATCACAATCCATGCGACCTTGAGCGTCGAAAATTCTTCACGTCCAGCGGCAGCGGACTGGGCACGCTGGCGCTGGCGTCGTTGCTGCAGGACGACGGACTGCTGGCCGGTGAGACGCCGTTGCCATTTACTCACTTCGCTCCAAAAGCGAAACGCTGCATCTACCTGTTCATGGAGGGCGGTCCGAGTCAGATGGACCTGTTCGATCCTAAGCCGAAGCTGAACGAACTGGATGGGCAGCCCATGCCCGAATCGCTTCTGAATGAAATTAAGTTCGCGTTTATTCAAAAAGAGAGTGCCAGGCTGATGGGCAGTCCGCGTCGATTTCGTCGGCACGGTGAATGTGGCATGGAGTTGTCTGACCTGCTGCCGCACCTGAGCACTTGTGTCGATGACATAGCGTTTGTGCGATCGATGCATTGCGAACAGTTCAATCATCTGCCAGGCCAGCTGATGATGCTGACTGGTTCTGCTCTGCAGGGCTGGCCGACATTCGGGTCGTGGCTGAACTACGGACTGGGCAGTGAATCAAAGAATCTGCCGAGTTACGTGGCGATGACCACTCTGGGACGAGGTCTGCCGGGTGGAGCATCCAGCTGGTCCAGCGGATTTCTGCCGTCTCAACACTCCGGCACGCTGTTTCGGAATCAGGGAAGTCCCGTGCTGAATCTTGCCAATCCTCCCGGCATATCGCGCGATGTTCAGGCACGAAGTCTGCAGACCATCAACGAACTGAACCGCGTTCGCTTTGACCGCGTCGGCAACCCCGAAGTCAACAGCCGTATCGAAGCCTATGAACTGGCATTTCGCATGCAGCAAACGGCTCCGGAATTGCTCGATCTATCGGGAGAATCAAAGGCAACTCTGGAAGCATACGGACTGGACCGCCCGGACAATGCGAAGGATGCCACTGCCGGCTTTATGGGATCGTATGCCCGCAACTGCCTGCTGGCTCGCCGCATGATCGAGCGTGGTGTGCGCTTCGTGACTCTGTTTCTGTCGACGTGGGACCACCACAGCTATCTGAACAGCGGTCTGAAGCGATACACACAGATTTCCGACCAGCCGGTCACGGCTCTACTGAAAGACCTGAAGCAACGAGGACTGCTGGATGAAACGCTGGTCGTGTGGGGCGGTGAATTCGGTCGGACACCTCTGGGTGAAAACCGAGTCAACTTCAAGACGGTGACCGGACGCGACCATCATCCGTATTCGTTCAGCATGTGGCTGGCAGGTGGCGGCGTCAAAGGTGGTCAGGTGATTGGCGAGACCGATGAAATCGGCTGGGGCGTCGCCAAAGATCCGGTCCATGTGCACGACCTGCATGCCACACTTCTGCATCTTTTTGGCATGGACCACAAGAAGCTGACCTATCGCTTCCAGGGCCGCGATTTTCGCCTGACGGATGTGGCGGGCAATATTGTGGAGCAACTTCTGCAGCATACGGCGTGAACAGTTCTGCATTACAGCAGTTTTCAAAATCACGCGATCGTTCTGTAGCGGAATTCGCCAGGAATTTCGGCAGTGACAGGTCGAAAGCCCTGGCGGCTTCCGCTACGACAAAAAGCACAATGCTCTATTCATCCATTTCGGCCAGCACTTTTCCTACCAGGCGTCCACTGGTCATGGCCCATGCGATGTGCAGGCCGTGGCCCCAGAGAATCTGGCCGCCCAGTCCGTTTTGACCGATGGCGTACAGTCCGGTGATTGCGGCACCGCTGCGATCAAGCACACGGAATGACGTGTCAATCGCGGCTCCACCTTCGGTTGTGGTGAAGTAGGATTTGACGGGGCCCAGCAACACCCAACGGTTTCCCTGCAATGCTCTTTTCATCTGCGGCACGCCGTCGAATTTCTGCGTCCCAGCCGCGGCGGCCATAAGTTCTGTCGGCGGCAGGTTCCGTCGGGCGGCGAGTTGTTCAAGCGAGCCGGCTGCGGTCGCAACATCCGGCCGCAGCCTCAGATAATCGTCAACGTACGCATATGCAATTTCGGGCGCGGTGGAAATGAAGTGTGGCCATTGGCTGTAGCGTTTGATAATCGCTTCATCCAGCAGAATCCACGCCACCTTATCCGGCTGATTCGCCACGGCGATTTCTCGGTCAGAGCTGGCCAATTCATCGCAGAATCGTCGACCGTGTTTGTTGACCAGGATGGCTCCGTCGTCCAGCAGGGCGTCTTCCGGATGCTGCCACGTCACCAGCAGTCTTTTGATGAACGCGTTGATCACGAACTTTGGCACCAGCGGCAACAGAGCGCCCATTAGTTTCACGGCTGCAGGGTTGGACGGCAGCAATTGTGAGAACGACTTCCGGGGCGGAGGAACGAACCGAAATTCGGGACCGTAGGTGATGGACATGTTGCGTAATTGTCCGCCGACCGACGCGACAAGTCGGTGGCCGTCGCCCGTTGCGTCAGGATTGATTCCCTCAACAGCCGCAAACGTCGGGCCTTTATGTTCCGCGATCATCTGGGCGTTATTCGCATAGTCACCGGCCGCCAGCACGACGCCACGTTTCGATGTTTCCGCACGCTGTATTCCGTTCACGTCCACGGTCACACCTGTCACTCGGCCATCGGTCCGCAGCAATCCCGCGACAGAGGCATTTGTAGTGATGTGTCCCCCAAGACGCAGGAAACGCATATGCAGAGCACTGATGTATGCCTTCGCATTGGGGATGACGTTGTGCATTCTGGGCACACGATTGGGTGGTTCGGGGCTGGGGCCGTGGAAACGCAGCCCCATGGCTTCCAGCCAGTCCAGCGTGTCCGCTGCATGGCTGAGAAAGAACTCACGTAATTCGCAGTTTCCAGCTGCCTCAACGTCCGACCTTGCAAACCGGCCTGCATCTTCGTTGTGGTCGCGTGAATTGTCGTCGATATTGTTTCGCCGCTGATGCCGCGTGCCGCTGGCGGTAAACGAACCGACGGCAATGCCCGTTGTGCCACCCAGTTGAGGCTGTTTCTCCAGCAGCAGGACCTTCAGGCCACGTTCCAGGCAACTGACGCCCGCCGCAATGCCGCTGCCTCCGCCACCGACAATGATGACGTCCGGAATGTCAGCAACCGAGCGATCCACAGTGACGTGTTCCCCAAATGTTCCATCGTTCCGACTGACGTTCCTCGTCAATCGCCATGTGTCACAGCGATCGCGTTGCGAAAGATCGATTCGTACAGGTTCTTCACTCCGCCGGCTTTTCGCGCAGCAGCCGGACCAGGTACTTCGCCGTTTCGTCGGCGATCACGTTGTAGCCGGCCAGATTGGGATGACGGTCGCTGTACCAGCCCGGCAGATGCCCCAGAATCGGATCCAGCTCATTGGCCATAACAACAACCCGATCTCCGTGAACAAACGGTTTCACAAACTCGTGATACTTTTGCGGAACATTGCCCAGCGGATACCGACGATAGTTGAGCATATTATGCCCCTTCTTCAGTTCCGCGGCGTAGCGTGGATAGATATCGAAGACGGGCAGCTGTTCCTGCTCTGCAACCTGTCTCACCAGATCGTTGATTTCCTGGCTGGCCTCTTCGTTGGCAAACGGAATGACGGTCATCGGAATCAGCGACGCATCGGGATGATCTTTCCGCAGGCGGTCGATGAGTTCGTGAAAGTGCGTGGGGAATTCGCTGGTGAAGTTCTTTACCCTCGCCCGATCGTTCAGCCCGTAGCGAATAAAGACATAGTCAACGCCCGGCAGCTTTGCGGCATCGCGATCGTAACGGCCGGAATCTATGAGCCTGCGAATGTACTCACCGCTGAGGCTGGAGTTAGTCACGTGGCACGGTGGAACATTTTCTTCGGCAGCGAGCAACTGTTCCAGGACAGTCTCAAGATGCGGCCCGTTTGGTTTCAGCAGTCGCGGGATGCTGCCTTCCGCCGTGCTGTCACCCAGCAACAGAATTTGCACCTTGCCTTCATGCTCTGCTCTGGCTGTGAGCGGTAGCATGACCAGAAGTAACAACAGGCCGAACAATCGAGTGGCAGAGAATATCAAACGCAGGGCAGGCATATCGTTCATTGGATCATTCGAGCGAAGGAGTGGTGGGACGAAGTTTGCGGAGGTCAGGACGTCATGGTACGACATAGAAGCAAGTCTGTCGCATGGTCGCTGTCAAACGAAGACGGCAACACAGCGGTTCTCACGTCCGAACTCGCATGCCGTCCGCCCATCGGCCGAACCGAAGCATTCTGGGCGATCAATATTGTATTTGCCGCCACTGTGTTGGAATTACTGTGCAGAATATAGACAATCGCAATGCTGACAGCGCAACACATTCCGCCGCGCTGTTTTACTCCCACCTCAAATCTCCTTCCGGAACACAACAATGAACCGTCGTCAAATGCTCACCACTTCGGCTGCCGCAATGACCGCCTTTGCAGCCAGGGGGTTGCCTGCGGTTGCGACCGCCGATGATCAGACGCCTCGCTTTATTGACATGCATACCCATATCGGGACATACACCAATGGCAACAAGGAGCTAACGGCGAAGGCACTCGTGGAATGGATGGACCAGCACAATATCGAGAAGGCGGTCGTGCTGCCGTTGGTGTCACCCGAATCCACAACCTATCTGCAGCTTCCGGATGCAGCGATCAAGGCTTCAAAAGAGTTTCCGGACCGCCTGATTCCGTTCTGCTCGATCGACCCGCGCGCCATCATTCGGGGCGGCGTGGAGGGGCTGGTTGACATCCTGCGCAAGTACGTCGACCAGGGAGCCAAGGGCTTCGGCGAACATAAAGTCGGTCTCGATTTTGATGACCCGCTGATGATGCGTGTCTACGAGGCCTGCGAGCAGGTCGGAATTCCATTGTTGTTCCACATCGACAACATCCGCGGCAAAGACAAACCCGGTCTGCCGCGACTTGAGAACGCCGTTCGGTCATTCCCGAAACTCAACTTCATCGGACACGGCCCGGGCTGGTGGGCATCGATTTCGGGGCTCGATGACCAAAAATCGCTTGGCGGCTACCCGAACGGCAAAGTGCTGCCGGGCGGGGCCATCGATCGGCTGATGGAAACGTATCCCAATATTTACGGCGATCTATCCGCGGGTTCAGGGTCCAATGCCATCAGCCGGGATCTGGAATTCGGCCGCGAGTTTCTGATTCGTCGTCAGGACCGCATTTGTTTCGGGACCGACTATCTGCAGCCAGGGCAAAAGGTGCCTCAGTTTGACGTTTTCAAGAATCTGGATCTGCCATCAGACGTCCGTAAAAAGATCTACCGTGGGAATGCTGAACGCGTCCTGGATCTTTGATGGGACAGGTGGCACGGTCGGAAACACGGCCCCGCGACGGGATCTTACATTCAGACGTCCAGACCGGTCAACGTACCGGAGCTTGAACCGAAACTGTCCGCCTCGATACCGACCCGCTGCAGCATGCTGACGAACAGATTGCACAGCGGTTTATTGTTATCGCGTTTGAACGCCAGATGCCGACCGTGCCTGAATCCCCCGCCCGCCAGAAGAATGGGCAGGTTGGTATTGTCGTGCGTGTTAGAGTCGCCCATGTTGCTGCCATACAGAACCATGGTGCTGTCCAGCAGTCGCCGGTCGCCATGCTGCTTATTCGCCAGTTCCTGCAGAAGTTCGTGCAGCAGTGTCATCTGCTGGTGGTCGACGTCTTTGAGTTGTGCCACTTTCTCCTCCGCCTGTCCGTGATGACTGAGGTTGTGGTATCCGTCCGTTGTCTGCTGCTTTTCATGCAACTGAAAAACGGGTGTCGCAAAGGCATCAACCATCAATGTAACGATCCGTGCAGAATCGGACTCCAGCGCCAACCGGGCCATCGACAGCATCAGTTCGAACTTTTTGAAGAACAGCTTCCTGTCGTGGATTTCCGGGGGTAGGGGCTGCACGGTGACGGGCTTCGGCCGCAGTTCCCATTCACGGGCCGAATGCAGGCGCTGTTCGACCTCGCGAACGGATGTGAGGTACTGATCCAATCGACTGCGGTCATTGTTGCCCAGACGACGCTTAAATTGCCGTGCGTCGTCCAGCAGCGTATCCAGGATACTGCCGCGTTCTTCCAGCCGCTGCAGTTGCCGAGCGACATCCGCCGGTTTGCCCTGCACGAACATCCGGCGAAACAGTGCTGGCGCGCTGTCTTCGGCGGGCAACAGAGAACCATCCCTTGTCCAGGACAGGCTGCGATTGGCCTTGTCGATGTTCACTCCGAGATTGAGCGTCGGAAAGCGAGTGACCGGACCAAGTGCCTCTGCTGCAAATTGATCCAGTGAAATACTGTTCCGAAAGCCGCTGCGGGTCGGTCCCCGTGCGGCGGTCAGAAAGCAGTTTTCAGTACTATGTCCACCTGCGACATCGGGATGAGACAGACCGCTGATGACCGTAAAGTCGTCCCGCAAATCGGCGAACTGTGACAGATACGGAGAGAACTCGTAGTCTGCCCCCGCGCTATTCGGGAAAAACGGCTTTGGCAGCACGCCCAGATTGTTTGAAATCAACAGCATCCGACGGGGTATCTGAGCAGCACCTGATCGTTCACCTTCAGAAGCCGTCGCGATAGTCTCCAGCCACGGCAGAGCCAGAGTCACGCCCAGACCTCGCAGAAATGTTCGGCGAGCCGTAGCGTCTGTTGTCGCGATGCAGGTTCGTGGCATGTTGTCGCAGCTTCAATCAGTTTTGATTCAGGTGGTTGCGCTTCAGAAACAAATTGTCGTTCGTTGGCCGATCGTCGTGAGCGTTGGAAACTGATTCGTGCTCCACTGGTCCCAGAAAGATTCGGCTTTGTACCATGGCCCGCAGCAGGTCGCCGGTGCGATAACCGTTCGTTGCCAGGACATCCAGAATACGGTCGATCTCAGCGCGGTCCGAAAACCTCACCGGAGTACCCGTCGCGTAGACGGTGAACTGTTGCAGCAGATTCTGAGCGAGTTGCCGTGGATCTGCAGACAGCAGTTTCTTCAGTTCATGAAGATTCCGGAATCTACGGCCATCCCGCAGCGTTCCGCTGGCGTCGACTGACGATGACAGTGTGTACTCGAAATCATGGCCCGCTCGATCAATGCCCGTCACTTTTTCACCTTGTCCCAGGCTACGATATCGAGTCCGCCATCCTCCCAGAATGTCGAAGTTTTCCAACGCGAGACCAACGGGATCAAATCGGGCGTGGCAGTTTGCGCACGATTCAGACTTCGTATGCAGATCCAGCAGTTCTCGAATCGTCTTCGCCCCACGAATGTCCGGTTCGACCGCGGGAACGCTGGCTGGCGGAGGCGGGGGCGGCTGTCCGATCAGTCGTTCCATGATCCACGCCCCACGGACGACGGGCGATGTCGTCGTGCCGTTGGCGGTGACCTTCAGAATCGCCGCCTGAGTCAACAGACCGCCATAGGGACTGTCCGCGGGCAGTATGACTTTCTGCAGTGCAGAACCACTGACTGGCGGCAGCTGATAGTGCTGTGCAAGGCGATCGTTCACGTAAGCGAAGTCTGTGTCAATCAGCACACTGACGGGCAGATTTTCGCGCACCATCGCAGTGAAAAACTCGCGTGTCTCCCGTTCCATCGATTCCACCAGATACGCGTCAAAGCGGTACTCCGGATAAAGTCGCACGTCCGGCTCATCGCGATGAATTTGCCGCAGGTTCAGCCAGTAGTCCGTGAAGTTCCGCACAAACCGTTCAAAGCCCGCACCTTCGATCAGACGATTCGTTTCCTGACTCAGAACATCGACATCGCGAAGCTGACTTGCTTCGGCGCTATCCATCAATCGCGGATCGGGCCGGGTGTTGGTCAAAAAGTGTGACAGCCGCGAAGCGATGGCGTAGTGGATATTGCTATGAGGACCGTGGACAGAACGCTCGTTGTGCAGCGACAACGGCTCGTGCAGATAGAGCACGTGGCCGGAACACAGAAAGGCCTTGTATCCGGCCAGCATCGCTTCGGCGAATGGTCTCCCCTGCTCCAATCTGGACGAGATCAATCGTACAAAGGTCTGCAGAGTGTCGTCCGCCACTGGCTGCCTTGCCGCTCGATCGACGAACCTGCGCATAAGTCGTCGCACGTCCTGTTGCGGTTTCTCTGAGACAACACCGACGGACAGCCCACTGTCGTTTTCCACAGCGCAAATGGGTAGATCGCCGAATAGCACACGATGAGATGGTGGCGGCCACGCTGCGGGTGACAAAGGGCCTTCAATTTCAAGCCATTGAAACGCAACACCCGGCTGACCTTCATCGGGAAATGGTGGGTAGCGATATGTCGGTGGACCGCCGTCGACATTTCTGGCCAGGGGGACCGGCAGCCCGAGCAGGCTGTATTCAAACGTTTCGCCCTCGCGCAAATGAACCGTGGTTTCGTAGTCCGCACGATCCGGCTGAATGTCCATCAGTCCGCCGGTTGCGCGTACGTCACCAGAGACGTCGGCCCCCGAAGGTTTCCGTGCTCGAAATGTCATCGGCACGGGTAGCGTTGCCGGTGCCAATTCAAACCCGGGCAACTGCACGACCGCCCGCGCAGAGAATCGCACGCGGTACTCGCCAGGCAGACGGGCCACGAAACCCTGTGGATAACCATAATAGGGCCAGTGTGCCGAACGAAACAGGGCCATCTCGATCGTTTCGTCGTCGGGGGATTCAGCCAGTTGCTCGCTGTCAATGGCCTTCGAATCCCTTGCGAAGAACATCGCCTCCCGGTTTCCGAATGTCGCCGTTTGTGAGAACAGCCGGCGGCCGACGGCGCGATACGTGGACGACGCAGGTGCTTCAATGCCACTGGCCATCGCTTTCAGCAATGCCGCTTCCGCCGCTTCCAGGTACGCCGTCAATTGTACGCGTGAGATGTCCAGCGTGTCCGTCGTCTTGTTGAAGCGGTGACCTTCACGGTCTTCCGGCAGCATGTCCCGAATGTCCAGCGTGGGAAGGGCCAGCACATCGCGCAGGTTCTGCTGATACTCGTCCCGATTCAGCCTCCGCATAGGTCCACGACCGGTGGCAGCAACCTCCTTCCCATCTGCCGCGTGAAGCGAGGTCGCCAGGGTCATCACCAGGCTTGTGCGTTGATCAACCGGAAGGCCATCTCGATCCGGCGGCATTTCGCCCTGTACGATGCGATCGTGGATTCGAACCCAGCGTTTCCGGATGTTTCGGTCACTCAGTTCAAACGACAGAGAATCCAGGTTGAGTCCGCCTTCCGAAGTTTCTTCGTTGTGGCAGTCAAAGCACGCTGCTTTGAAGACCGTGTGAATCGAGGCGGGCTTTGCAATGTCGTCAGATTCGGTCGCAGACGCGATGCCCGCAGAAAACGTGAACAGCATCAGCAGGACACAACCAGTTGCAGCGTGTATCGAAGCCGGGCCTGGACTGGGGCATTCCGCGTGGCAACGGAGTCCCACAGCAAAACCAACGATCTCATTCACGACAACACTTCCTCAGAGACACCGATATTCAGCACTGAATTCGCCTTTGATATGGACCAGCATACCGCTGGCGAACGGCAGCCGAAACCCCATCGCTCGGAGCTTTTCGCTCGTACTGACAGTCAGCATCATGCGTAAAACCAATACGTCATCGAGCGAAACCCAGTCACCGGCACACGGATTACGTGCCCACACGGAAAGAAACTGCCGAGAGTACAGGTTAGTCACTTGAATTCATCCTCATTTGCCGGATTATGTGAAATCGTGTCTCGGCGAGGTGCGTCGGTCCATGAAAACACCGGAAAACCCAGCGGTTAGCTCAGATGTCTACGCTTGGCTTCCGAACGTCCAATTCAAAGGAATAGTCCCAATGTCTAAAGTCTCGCTCACATTGGCCACCGTGCTCGCGCTGCAGACGGTGACGTTCGCATCTGATTTCGATGCACTTGCCAGGAAGCTGCCGGCTGGCACGAACGTACTACTGGCCATCGACGTGGACAAAGTCATGGCGTCAGAGATGGCCGTGAAAAACAATTGGGGCGGTCGCGCAGACGATGGCAACCGGCCCGTCTATCTGCCTCAGGAAGCCGACAAAGTCCTGGTTGCTGCACAGGTTGATCCTGCGAGAGGTTTTGCCCAGGCCTGGGAGGTGGCCATCATGGGGCTGAAGGAATCGCTGCCGATGCGGTTGATTGCGAAAGCGGAAGGTGGCTACACAGATACGATTGACGGCATGAAAGCGGCGTGGGTGCCCAGTGACGCGTATTTCGTTGAGATTGAACCCCTGACAATGGGACTGATGCATCCGGCGAACCGACAGGCTGTTTCACGTTGGGCTGAATCCCAGAAAAGAAGAGCCACATCACCAGTCTCGGACTATCTGCTGGGCGCCGTCAGTGCGGTCAAATCAGGGCCGCAGATCGTGCTCGCCCTGGATGTTCAGAACAGTGTGCAACCGCATCGCGTACATCAAACACTCTCTCAATCCGAAGTGGTAAAAAAACAGAAACTCAATGTCGACGAAGTCACCTCCGTCATGACAAGTATGAGAGGGTTGAAACTTAGGATAACAATCACTGACAAAGCCCGTAGCAGCCTGCAGATCGACTTTGGCAAGCCGGTAACATTCAACGAACGCGCCGCTAAGGGGTTGTTGCTGGGGGCACTCACAAACTTTCAGGCGGAACTGCCGGGCGTTGAAGACTGGGACGTCAAAGTCAGCGGCAATACGATTCTGTGCAGCGGCGACACCGAACCGGACGCCCTCCGCCGCATTCTCAGTATGCTGGAGATCCCCACAACAAAATTCAGCAGTCTGAAGGAGCAGGACACTAACGAAGCCACCGGAGACGTGATGGCCCAAAACTCTTTGGCCTACTTCAAGTCAATCACGAAGTTGACCAACGACCTTGAGAAGAACAGTAAGTCCAGCCGCGGCGACAACTACTGGATGGATCGCTACGCTCAAAAGATTGACCGACTGCCGATTCTGCACGTCGATCCGGACCTGCTGAACTTCGGCCAAAAAACTGTCGAAACATTTCGGGTGATGTCCGAAGCCAGAAAGAGTGCGAACATGTCAGCCGGCGTGCGACAGGCCAACATTTTTTCGTCGGGCAGCGGCGGCGGCTACGGCGGCTACGGCGGCTATAATAATGGTTACCGCAACAGTGGGTACTACAATGGCCGGGCGAACGCTCGTTCCTCGCTGAGCGCCATGAACACGGCAAAGCTTGAGGAAGCGGCTGGCGCATCCAGCACCAAGATTGAGGGCTTCCGCAGGATCAACAACGCCACGTCTGAAATGCGTCGCCTGATGACGGAACGTTACAACATCGAATTTTAAACGGTGAATTTCGGTCGTAAACCACCAGCTCTGCCGGCGAGCACTCATGAGGCTCTGCCGTTCCTGATACAAGCACGCAGCGCAAGCAAGCAAG
>JAPYTO010000168.1 GCA_029941865.1 Fuerstiella sp.
CGATAGTTTCAATCTACTTGAGTGAATGTGAAGCAGATGAAAACCCTTGAATTGACCCTACGGTATCGATTTCGTTTGTACCGATAGCAAGACATCACGCAACCAAGCACCGTGGGTCATGTCAGACGGACGTTTTGATCGATGCTGCCAGCCTGGAACGGCCCAGCAGACGGGGAACAACGAAATTATTGCAGACGGAGCACAGGTAGATGGCCAGCACAGCCAGAACTAAAGAATTGTCAGCCGAAATGTATGAAACCGCTGATACACAGATGTGTTGAATTTCCTGAAGGAAGTGACCTGCGGAGAACATGCCCTCTGTTGATTCGAGGTAGGGGTGCAGCAGATGAGCCTGGCCGGTGGTTGCGGCGGCCGATTCGTATCCATCCGGAATGGCTGATGAAAAGGGGACCACTAGTATCAGAGCAAACAAGGCTGCCAGCATGGTCTGATCCAATCGTCCTTTTGCCTGTACGTCGGCTGCTACACGAAGTGCAGCCAGAGCAGCAAGTGTTACTGTAGCCTCAAACAGGCCCGCCCAGACGTGATTTGTCAGGATGCGGAAGGCGAAATCGCCAGTCCCCGATGAGGTCATTGAAATTGTCTGCAGAACCAGCCCGCCAGCTGCGGCGAAAATACCAAGCCATGTGCTCCAAACTACTGCGCTGTATGACTTTGATCGGCTGGAAATCAGAGACACCACAAGGCAGGGAATCAGCGCCATGTTGATCACGTTTGCGCCAAGTGCTGCCAGCCCTCCGTCGCCAAGGATCATGGTTTGGACGACCAGCACGGATGTCATGCACAGAGCGGCCAGCGATGGTCCCAAATACCACGCCAACAGTGCTCCACCGATCAGATGTGTACTTGCTCCATCCAGGACCGGAACGTTGATCATCTGGGCTGCCAGTACCAGGACAGTCAACTTTGATGCAGTGGCAAACTGCGCAGAATTCACGCCGGACTTCCTCGCATAGCTTGCGGCGAGCGACACTCCGGCTGCAGCGCCGGCCCACGTCATAGCAATACATTCGGGTGAAAGAGCACTATTGGCGAGATGCATGAATTTACTCCATGTTGAACTGAGTCATATCCGGGAAAGTGTACTGTGGGGTTACTATTCCTGTGTTCTGTCAAGCACAATCAGAACAGCCAATACCTTTGAGCGAGCGGCAGTTTTTCAGCGGGTTCACAGGTCAGGTGCTGGCCATCAGCCGTCACTTCATAGGTTTCCGGGTCGACTTTGATTTCCGGAGTCGCGTCGTTGCGTTTCATGTCTTTCTTTCCAATATTCCGGCAGTTCTGCACGGGCTCGATCATTTTCGATAGGCCATAGCCAGCGGCAGTGCCTTCTGCAACAGCAGCCTGGCTGACGAACGCGAATGAAATTGGGCTGGCCGCTCGACCATAGCCGCCGAACATTGGCCGCATGAAGACCGGCTGAGGCGTAGGAATGGATGCATTCGGATCGCCCATCTGAGACCAGGCGATGATACCACCTTTGATCACCATTTCCGGCTTGGCTCCAAAGAACGCGGGGTTCCAGAGAGTTAGATCTGCCAGCTTGCCAACTTCGACGGAACCGATGACGTGGCTTATGCCGTGAGCGATTGCGGGGTTGATGGTGTACTTCGCCACGTAACGCTTGATGCGTTCGTTATCGTTGTCGCCGGACTCTTCCGGCAGACGTCCTCGCTGCTGGCGCATTTTGTCGGCCGTCTGCCAGGTGCGGGTAATGACTTCACCGACACGTCCCATGGCCTGTGAGTCCGAGCCTATGATGCTGATGGCACCCATGTCGTGCAGAATGTCTTCGGCGGCGATGGTTTCGCCTCGGATGCGGCTTTCGGCGAATGCGACGTCTTCCGGCAAGTTCTTGTCGAGGTGATGGCAGACCATGAGCATGTCCAGATGCTCATCGATCGTGTTGACCGTGAATGGCCGAGTTGGATTTGTAGAGCTCGGCAGAATATTCGCTTCGCCGCAGACACGGATAATGTCCGGTGCGTGGCCACCGCCGGCGCCTTCGGAGTGATACGTGTGAATCGTGCGGCCTTTCATGGCCGCGAGTGATCGTTCGACAAATCCTGATTCGTTTAGCGTGTCGGTATGGATACAGACCTGGACGTCGTACTGTTCTGCGACTGTTAAACAGCAGTCGATTGCGGCCGGCGTCGTGCCCCAGTCTTCGTGCAGTTTCAGACCGACCGCTCCACCGATGATCTGCTCTGAAATGCCTTCGGGTTTTGCGGAATTCCCTTTGCCCAGAAAGGCAAAATTGAGCGGCAGATCGTCGGTGGCCTGCAGCATCATCCGGATGTGATTCGCCCCCGGTGTGCAGGTTGTCGCGCATGTTCCGGTGGCGGGACCGGTACCACCGCCGAGCATCGTCGTGAGTCCACTGGCAATCGCTTCGTGTGCCTGCTGCGGACAGATGTAATGGATATGCGTGTCGAGTCCGCCAGCGGTCAGGATCTTACCTTCACCCGCGATGGCTTCGGTCGTCACGCCGACGATCATACCCGGTGTGACATTCGCCATTACGTCCGGGTTCCCGGCCTTACCAATGCCAACAATGCGTCCGTCTTTGATACCGACATCCGCTTTGATAATGCCGGTGTAGTCAACAATCAGGGCATTGGTGATCACAACATCCAGCGCATCATTCTGTCCCACACCGGCAGCCTGTCCCATCCCCTCACGCAGAACTTTACCGCCACCAAACTTGCACTCGTCACCATAGACCGCAAAGTCCTGTTCAACTTCCAGAATGAGCGATGTGTCCCCCAGACGCACGCGGTCACCGACGGTCGGACCATAAATCTCTGCATAGTTTGAACGAGTAATGCGATATGCCATTGTCTGATGCCCTTCCTGAGTGATCAGTTCTGCTGTTGCCGTTGCTGTTGCCGTTGTCGTCGCCGGAATCAGGTTGTCGCAAAGTTCTCTGATTTGACGTTTTCAAGCGTGGCCTGTTTTCCGTCTTCAGAGACTTCGCCATCGGCCAAATTGTTGCCTCCACGAATGATCTTTGCTCCGGCGATGTCGACGAGTTGCACCGTTTTCGTATCGCCGGGTTCGAAGCGGACGGCAGTACCGGCGGGAATGTCAAGTCGTTTGCCGTAGGCGGCACCGCGATCGAACTGCAGCGAACTGTTTGTCTCAACAAAGTGGTAATGGCTGCCAACCTGCACGGGGCGATCGCCGAGATTCGTCACTTCCAGCTCGATCGCATCACGGCCTTCGTTGAGGATCAGTTCGCCGTCTGCTGGAATGCATTCGCCGGCGATCACCGCCACTGTGTCTGAAGCAGTATCGAATACCGAGAGATCGGGAACCGGTAGAAAGCTGCCATACATAGCCAGTGACAGGTCTCCGTCTTCGGACGCCACCGGCGAATGCACGGTGACCAGCTTCGTCCCGTCGGGAAACGTGCCTTCAACCTGCACGTCGTGCAGTAACTCCGGAACACCAGACTGGACCTGGCGGCGTCCCAGCAGTTGTCGTCCGAGATCCATCAGTTCGGCGACGGACCGGCCGTCGCGGATGAATTCCAGAATCTGTGACGCGATCAACGCGACCGTCTCTGGTTGATTCAGTCGAATACCGCGAGCAAGTCGCTTCTGTGCCAGGAAGCCGACGTTGTGCAGCATCAGCTTGTCGAGTTCGCGTGGAGAAAGATGCATCGATTGCTCCGTTGATTACCACTTCCTGCCCCAAGGTGATTCGCCCAGAGCGGGTTTCAGAAACTCCAGTTGCGCCTTCAGTCGTCGCGCCACCTGTTCGGTTGTGTGACCAGCAATGCGCCAGATGACTCCCGATTTCAGAGGACTGGCGGAATCGATCAATTCACTGCCCGGCTCAACTGGACGACCGCCAACCTCATTCAGGAGAGCTGCGGATGCTGCCTGAGACTGAGGGCCGTGCATGACAACCACGGCGCAGCAATGGAATCGTCCCATGCGATACGGACTATGCAACGGGCCGTCGTCCGGGTCAAGTGACAGCGAATCCGTGATCAGTCTATCATTGTCGACGTAGACATCAAGGCGGCTCTCGTATCGCGAAAACGCCCACGATTCACCTCGAGCCCGACGACCACTGGTGAGCCAGTCGACATAAACGAGCGTCGCATCCGGCGCTAAACGAATCACCTGCCGCTGATCGTATCGAGACCCCGCAAAACAAGTGACAGGATCGGGAGCGAGTACAAACAGTGCATCCGCTTCAACGGTGGCTCTGAGAAACTGCCGACAGGACGTTTCTGGAAGGCAGCGGTACACCTTTGTCGACGACTGAGTCGCAAGGACCGCGCGAGCCCCCCGGCGGACGCCAATCTGCATTTCGATGCGGTCGCCTCCAACCAGACCACCGCCGAATGTGCTCGAATACGCCCAGCAAGCAGGTGTGGATCGGCGTGGAATCAGCCATTTCAATGGACTGTGTGCTTCCGCTCGCGTGACAACCGTTTTTCCGGCAACAAGTTCCAGTTCAAGCGTTCCACGGCCTTGCTGATTTTGTCGTGCCGACTCTGGCATTTCGTCGGTGCCTTTTCAAGTAAACGGTCAGCAGGCAGGTCTGCATTTATCAAACGGATCGCTGTCGCGTGTCGGTTGCCAAACGTCAGACACTCAGGTGTTTCTGAACCAGATCCGAGGTCAGTTGTTCGGTCGTGCCATCCGCCACAACTTGACCGCGATCCACGATGTAGAATTTCTGGCCGAACTCGCGTACGAAGTCAACGTATTGCTCGACAAGAACAACTGTCATTTTCCGTTCGGTCACCAGCTGACTGAGAACGTGACCGATCTGTTGAATGATGTTGGGCTGAATCCCTTCGGTCGGCTCATCCAGCAGCAGCACTCGGGGATCGCCGGCCAGTGCACGCCCGATGGCCAGCTGCTGCTGCTGCCCGCCCGAGAGGTCTCCTCCCATCCGACGCCCCATTTCTTTGAGCACAGGAAACAGTTCGTAGATTTCGGAGGGAACGTCCCGCACTCCGTCAGTACGGGCCTGCAGTCCGACACGCAGGTTCTCTTCAACCGTCAGTCTGGGAAAGATCTGCCGGCCCTGAGGCACCAGTGCCAGTCCGTGTCGGGCCCGCTGGTGCGGTGCCAGACGGGTGACGTTCCTGTCTCCGATCCGGATTCCGCCGGAATCCGGCTGCAGGATCCCCATGATGTTGCGGATCAGCGTTGTCTTGCCGACGCCGTTGCGACCCATCACACATGTCATTTGGCCCTCGGCCATATCCATCGAGATGCCACGAAGCGTGCGGATTGTTCCGTAGCTGAAAAACAAATCGTTAATTGTGAGCATGGTGTCTATCGTCCGAGATAAGCTTCAATGACTTCGGGATTCTGCTGGATCTGCTCAATGTCGCCCTGAGCCATAATGCTCCCCTCATTCAACACCGTAACGCGGCTGTTGAGCAGGCGAACGAATTCCATGTCGTGTTCGATTACGATCACACTGTGCTCGTCTTTGAGTTCGAGCAGTAGTTCTGCAGTCAGGATGGTTTCTTCGTCTGTCAGTCCGGCCGCCGGCTCATCCACGAGCAGCAGCCGTGGTTTGGACAGGATCAACATGCTGATCTCCAGCCACTGACGCTGGCCGTGACTGAGGTACCGCACTTCTCTACCGGAATGTTCCAGCAGGTTCACTCGCCGAAGGATCTTCTCGATTTCAGTGTGCTCTTCCCTGGATGCCTTGTCGCCGAAATTGTGAATCAGTCGATCACGTCCCGGCAGGGCCAGTTCCATGTTCTGGTAAACCGTGAGGCTGTCGAAGACTGTCGGCGTCTGAAACTTTCTGCCGACACCAAGCCGGGCGATATCCGCTTCGAGCAGCTCGGTAATGTCCTGACCCGCGAACTGGATGTGCCCTTCCGTCGCACGAGTCTTGCCGCTGATGACATCACACAGCGTGGTCTTGCCTGCGCCGTTCGGGCCGATGATCACATTCAGGTCGTAGTGCCCAACAGAAAAGTCCTGAACATCCAGCGCCTTGAAACCATCGAACAGAACTTTGACCTGCTGCACATGCAGAAGAGGACTGTCGAGCAGCGATTCCTTTGGACCAATACGCTGCCGATCCATGATCTTCTGCAGACGTTCTTCACGATCCTTGACGGTCGGAATTCCGTACTGAGTCCAGTCCATCCCTTCCGGCACGGCATCCGTTGCGGATGTTTCGATAACACCACGCTTTCGAACGGCCTTTTCGAAGAACACCAGAGCCACGATCGACCACATGGCAAGCACCGCCACGTGCGGAAGAGCGATGATCAGATCCACCGAACGCTTGAAGCCGGCTGAAGTCCAGCCGCCGACACCGCTTCGCAGCGTGTCCACAAAGAATGACCAGCCAAATGTGGCCGCAACCAGCCCGACTGCCAGCATGAGAGTCCAGCGAGACACTGTCAGACCCCACGCTCGTCCCATCAGAATTCCCGCACCAGCAGGGACCTGCAGCAGAGCACACAACGCCGTCAGAATCAGCATGAGGCCGACAACAACCGACGAACCATTGCGTTGAGCCATTAGGCCATCACCATAGGGGCGAGCGTGTTCCCAGATTCCGAAGGCCGTCAGCATTCCGATCACCAGCGTCAGCACTCCGGCAATCGCGATCAGCGTATCCCAGCGTTTCTGGTCACCGGTCAGTTCTTCGGCGACCGAGGGCTGCCTTCGATTAATGTCATTGCCCAGAGGTAGTGACAGCCAGGAGTGCCAGATGCCCATCACTCCCCCAGGCAGGTACAGAGTTGCCAGCACGAACAGTAGCCCCAGCACTATAGGCCACGCGTCAGGCGAATTGCTGGTCAACCAGGAATAGAGGTAGCTGACAGCCAAAGCGCCGATGATCGGACCAGACAGAGTCGCCCGCCCGCCCACAGCGACAAAGATGACGACACCAATGGATTCTTTCGGCTCCAAATTCGTCGGCGTGAAGATTTTCATTTGAGGGGCGTACAGCATGCCTGCCAGACCGGCGATGGCGCCTGATAGACCGAAAATCAGCATCTTAAAAACATACGGTCGGTAGCCGGAAAAACGCAGGCGACTCTCATTGTCTCGAATGGCAATCAGAACACGACCGACTCGCGACTTCATCAGCAACCGACACAGCAGAAAGACCGTGACCAGTACCACGACCGTCAACGCGTACAGCCCGAGTTTCACATTGTCATTGTTGAGATTGAACCCACACACACTGACTTCGGCAATGTCGCTGAGCCGCACACCGCTCGACACTTCGAGTCGCTCGATCTCCCTCAGTGTTTTCCAGACATGCATGGACCGAGCCAGCGTGATCTGCATGTGCGTGTCGTCACCCTGAAGCGTGATCGGCGCGGCGTCCACATCCACGGTCGGTGGCGAGGAATACTGCTCGGCCAGCATTTCTCGCTTCCGTCCAACCTGTTGGGTGTAAGCTTCATCGAGCCGCAGAACTGCGGAATCGACGGCCTGTCTTACTGCAGCACTGTCGATGCTGCGTTCAGCCAGTTTATCCGGTGTCACGACGATGGAAATCTGCTCGCGTGCCCCTAGAATGACCCGATCAAAACGGGTCAACCCGTTCGTGCCACCAAGCTTCATATTGTTCATGCAGAACACGAGCCAGATGGCCAGTACGATCGCCTGAGTCAAAACCGCGAAGAACACACCACGCACGCGGCTGCGAAATACGAAAAAGCCGATGAGCGCCGCGACGATACCGGGAATCAACACTCCCAGGATGATCGTCGTCCACAGGTTCCAGAAGGGCTTCCAGAAAAACGGAACCGTCCACTGCTCCTGGCTCTCGCCAACCTGTCCTGGATACACCACAAACAGGCAGGCCGGCATCTTGCCCCAGTTGACAGCGTCAACGATGCCTTCCGGTCCGCCGTGATGAGCGCAGTACATGCCCATCGCATAACCGCCCAGCGAGAAGAACAGGGACTGGCACAGACACAGCATTCCGCCGTAGCCCCAGATCAGGTCCAGGCTCAGTGCCGCGATCGCGAAGCACAGGTATCGGCCAAGCTGATTGACGGTTTCGATGCTGACCAGACCGCCCATATACAGAGCGGGAATTCCAATCAGTCCAATCAGAACCAAGGTGCCGAACATGCACTTCCGGCTGTACCACTGAGCTGCGGACAACGGGCCTCGACCGTATCGCACCGCCAGGTCGGTGACCGCATCTCCGTTTCCTCGAAGTTTCTGAATGAGGTCATGCATCGGCGAGCCGTCCTTTCGGTGGGAAGAGTCCCAACGGTCGCCACTGAATGAACAGAACAACGCACATAAGGATCAGTACCTTGGCCCAGATAGCTCGAATAGGTTCAGCCAGAATCGTGGTAATCGTCAAAACCGTCTGGCCATCGCCAAACCAATCGACGAGATGATCACCCGCCCACGAGACCAGCACTCCCGCAATGCCAACAATGTAGAACATCGCCGCTGTCCGAATTCCGGGAACCGAATCTTCCCGACGAATCAGCAGCAGCGGCCCGGGGATGGGACTCAGCACCAGGAAGCCCAGTTGCCTGTTTTCCTTGAAAGCTCGGATCGCCGCGACGACCCAGCACAGCAGCGCTGTGATGATTCCCATCGTAAAGAGACCTTCGCCGAACGTCAGTGGCTCAAGAATCTTGTTGAGTGTTCCGACACCCAGTCCCGCCGCCACGGAACCGGCCAGCTTGCCGACACCGCCGGTCACCACGACCAGGAAGGAATCCACAATGTGATTCTGGCCCATGTCCGGCGTGACACCGCCGACAATCGTCCACGCATAACCGGCGACGCCGGCCAGTCCGGATCCGAGCGCAAACGTCAGGCCATCGATCAGGCTGGTATTCACGCCGTGACAGGCCGCCGTCTCACGTCCCTGGACAGTGGCCCGAATGAACAGCCCCAGCCTGGTGTGTTGAAAGATGCCATAGACCACCAGCACACAAAAACCACACAACAGCAGAATGAAGGCGCGGTTGTACGGCACTACCAAATCCTGAATTACCTCAAAACTGCCCACCAGCCAGGACGGGCTGTTAACTCCAATGTTGTCACCGTACTTAACTCGAACACATTGAATCAGTACCAGACTGACGCCCCATGTGGCCAGCAACGTGTCCAGCGGACGACCATACAGATGCCGGACCACCAGTCGTTCGATCAGCAGTCCCGTCAGGGCTGCCGCGAGAAAAGCGACGGGAAAGGCGGCGACGTAATAGATGTTCGATGGAGTCTCAGGAGTGTGGCCAAACAGCAGCTGCATCTCATAGGTGGCGTAAGCGCCGATCATCATCAGCTCGCCGTGCGCCATGTTGATGACACCCATCTGACCAAAAATAATGGACAGCCCAAGCGCCATCAGGATCAGAATCGATCCCAGAGAGATTCCGTTGAAGATGTTCTGCAGAAATCGAACCCTGCTCTGATAAGTATCAATCAGAGCAAGCGACTCGCGACAAACTGGATGGATTTTGGAGTCATCGGCATTCTTCAGAATGTCGTTCAGGGCCGGCACGGCTCGCGCCACACACAGTTCCCCAAGCTCACGGGCAGCGGCGACGCGATCTTCAAAAGACTGCTCCGGAATTTTTCCGGAGATTCGAATCAGCAGCTCGCTCTCATGTGCTTTCCGTACCACTTTCTGTGGTGCGTCGGACTTCAACAGATCAGCCAGTGGTGTGAGAAATCGAGGGTCGCGGCTGTCCCCAAATCTCTGAATGGCGGCCAATCGTTTTGCTTCGTCCGGCATCCAAATTTCAATGAGACGAATCGTGTCAGCGATCGCGCGTCTTTCAGAACGCCCACTGGGGCCAACATCAGAAACGTCCAACGTGCCAGCCGTGACCGGCTGGCCGTCCTGTGTGATGGCCTTCAACGAGACCGGATCAAGCAGCGAAAGTCGATCCTGCCCAGGTTCAGGGCAGATGACGATGCGATCCTGCCAGAGAAAAACAGCCCCCTGACCGTAATACTGTAGAAACTCGACAAGCCGACCATCGCGGATGGCCGCAAGGTCCTCAAGTGTCTGTTGTCGGACCTCCGCTTTGTCGTTGGCAAGAGATTTGAGCTTCTCTCGAATAGCATCGTCAGACTGAGCACAGACCGCCGACGTGGCAAAGTATAATAGACTCACGAAAACAGCCAGCACCCGACCAGACAAGCGCAGTCTGGAGGCGTCATACATAGAGTTGTTCCCTGATTGTTCGTCACGGATACGCAGTCAGTGTGAAGTCATATCGAAACTGGTGCGCGCCAGGAGAATAAAGTGAGGCTGTCGCGTTTTCAGTCCGCGACAGCCTCGCCATCCCTGGACCCCACTGCCAAAGCAGCGTTGAAGCCCGTTTTCAGCAATCATATCGGCCGTCAGGCGGACTTACTTCAGTCCGTTCGCCTCACAGAAGGCTTGGAATCCTTTGACGAAGTCCTGATTGGCTGGCGTGTTGATACTTTGGAAGTAGTTCCAGCAGGCCAGATGTCCAACCAGTGGCGGAACATCCATCGCCCGCAGCTCGTCTTCCGCAACTGAGAAGGCCATGATCGGGCAGTCAGCCGACGTCAGGCCCTGGTTGGCGAATTCCTTGTAAAACGGAACGTTGCTATCGCCGTTGACGGTCGACAGAACGCAGGCATCACCACTGGCAGCAAAGTCCCTCATCTTCTGGACGATGGTCTGGTAGTCCTGATGATGGAACGGAGTGTATTCCTCAATGACATTTTCATCGGGAACACCCTTCGCCTTCAGAAAAGCCTTCAGCACTTTGTTGGCCGTCCGTGGAAAGACGTAGTCCGTGCCCAGCAGATAGAACTTCTTCGCTCCTTCGTCCATCATGTACTGAGCCGCCGGCACCAGCTGCTGATTCGGTGGAGCAGCGGTGTAGAACACGTTCAGAGACAGTTCTTCGCCTTCGTACTGCACCGGATAGAAGAGCAGGTGGTTGTACTCTTCGATGACCGGCAGCACTGACTTGCGGCTGACCGAGGTCCAGCAGCCGAAAGTGACGGCGACCTTATCTTCGGTGATGAGTTTGCGAGCCTTCTCAGCAAACAGGTCCCAGTCAGAAGCAGGGTCCTCAATGACCAGTTCGATCTTACGTCCCAGAACTCCGCCAGCGCTGTTGATCTCATCGACGGCGTACATCACGACGTCTTTCAGCGATGTCTCGGAGATGGCCATCGTGCCGCTCAATGAGTGCAGCACGCCAACTTTGACGGTGTCATCTGTGACGGCCGGCTGAGGATATTCCTTGCCTTCCTGCGGACCACCTGTAGGAGCGGGTACATCGCCTTCGGGATGCAGGTACGTTGAGTATGCATCCGGCTCAACCAGATCGCCCCCGTTAAACTCTTTCACAATCTTGAACTGGCCGTCGCGAAGGATTTCGCCAATGAGTACTGGCTTGTAGGTGTGATGGTTGGATTCGTGCATGCGCTTCGCGCCACCCGGAGCGTCAAACTCAAGCCCGTAGACTGCCTTGCGAACTTTGTCGATCTCGAAGGAATCGGCTTTTTCTACGGCAGCCTTCCAAACGTGTACTCCGAAATAGGCAGCTTCAATCGGGTCATCGGTTACGCGTCCCGAGCTGACTGCCGAATCACCCCCAGCATCGGTATCGCCGTCAGGTGTCACCACACCGCCTCCGGTGGTACTGCCGCTTTCCGGTGTATCTCCGTCTGAAGTGGATGTATTTTCTGCCCCACAGCCACATGCCATGAAGGCCGCAACCATCATGGCAGCATATGAAAACTTATGAAACAAAAACATTCCTCTGTGTCTCCTACGAAACCATACATCTCAATACAAGATACCGCGTGTGCGGATAAAGCTCCCCATGGAGCTCTGCTCAGGACAGGAGCAGGGCACCTTCTGCGCCAAAACACCGTATTGTGAATAAACACAGCCGGATCATGCGTCCGGACCGGCGTTAGACTCTGGCGGAATGGCGACAGCGGAATGGCGACAGCGGAATGGCGACAGCGGAATCTACGGAAAACGCGCCAGGACGGGGTTAAGACTGCTTGGAGCAAATTTCGGGGCGGCCAGCGATCTTAGTTTGAGAAGTTCATACGAACAGCTCTGTTGCTCCCGAAGTTTATGACGGTGCTTCCGAATTAAGCACGGCTGCATATGTAGCGGGCTTCTGGATTTCACAAATGAAAAATAAAAATCCCGGAACGGTGAAGGAAAACCGTTCCGGGACTTAGCAGGAATCGTATTGGTGACGCACCTCGTCAGGCGGTCACTCAGAACTGAAGTTGCGTGCCCAGAATAAACGCATCCAGATTGTCACGACCGGCTGTCGCCGCATCATGCTGTGTCCACAAAGCTGTCAGCCGTGCATTGTGACCCTCGAGAATGTAGTTGAGCTGAAGGTCAATCTGGTCCGAGACACCACCAGCTGTACCGCCGACAGTGTCGTGGTTGTACTGCTGGTAACGGGACATCAGCTGAAAGCGGCCATGGAGGCAGCCGATCTGAACGTCGTTGGGCAGCAGATAGCTGGCGAGGATGAAGTAGCTGTCACCCTGTCGGTTGGCAGCGTCGCCAAAGATGCCCGTTGGGTTGCGGACAGCACCGCCGGGGGGTGCTGCGGCTGTTCCGCTCTCGTCGTCGATATTGTAGTACGCAGCTTCCAGCGTGACCACGCCACAGTTGTCCAGTTTCTGTTCCCACAGAAAATCCAGATTCCAGGCCGTGTAGTCAGCCGTACCACCAGCCGGGCCAACGAGGGCATCCGGACGATGAAAGATAGACGCACCCAGTGCCAGAATGTCCTTTTCACCGTAGTAGGTGCTGGAGTTGTAGTAGCCGGGCTCGGGATCGAGCAGGTTCAGAACAACACGACCGTTGAACTGCAGTTTGTCCTGCCGCGGATGGCCAATGTCGACCGGCCCGCCGCTGTTTTCGCCGTCGAAGAGCCCGACCTGCCATTTGAAGGCACCGTCGCCGTATTGTCCCCACAGAGCCGCACCATCATCACGGCCCTGGAAGATGTTGTTGTAGCCGAACTGCGTGTATGGGAAGTTCCACGCGTTCAGATAGAACGGCCCACTCAGGTTTGAGCGGTCGCTCGGCGGCAGGAATCGACCGGCCCACAGATTTACTGTGTCGGTCAGCTTCATCTTGATGACGGCGTCAAGAATCCGCATTTCGCCAGCGAATAAGGACTCTCCGCCGAAACCACTTGCGCTCGGGTCAAACCCCTGGGCGTTGTTGATGTCGGTGTTCAGTTCGAATCCGAAGAGTGGATGTCCCTGACCACTGACGTAGATACGCGCGTTGTCGATGTTGAAATCGTTGACGTGCGATCCACCGGGTGGCGTCCGCTCACGTGAGCGGAAGCTCGTGCGGATGCCGGCACCGACCTTGACCCACTTGTCCTTGTCAATGCGGTGCATCCACCCGCTGTCGCAGCAACTGTCGAAGCAACCACCCTCACAGCAGCCTGCCGTGTAACCACAACCGTCCCCGCCGGTCACGGCTTCACCTTCGTCAGCGAATCGGCGAACCAGGCTTGCTGGTCGCGCTTCGATTTTGTTTTCGAGTGTTGCCTGACGCGTCTTAACCTCTGCCTGAGCAGCCCGCTGGGCAGCCATTGCCTGTTCCAGAGAAACAAATTGTCCACGCAGCAGGCGAACCTGCTCTTCGAGTGCGGCATTGTTCGGCGTTACTTCCTGGGCTCCTGCGGACAGGGACATACCAAGCAGTACGGCGAAAGTACGAAACCAGCTCATTCGACGAATCATACTATGTTATCTCCACGCCAGATTTGTTGAAAAGCTGGCAGACCCGGCCCCCCTCTTGAGCGAGAAAGCTTCCAGAGTCGATCAGGTCAGCAAACGGGATTGTGCGAAACGTCACTTCAGTTCCTAGCACGGACGGCTACCATGGGATTAGCTATCTGGCGAATCGATTCCATTATGGGAGCAATCACTATATGTTGAATGTTGGGAACCATCGACAGCTTCGTGACAGGAGTCACAATCATTTTCCCAGGCCAGTACATCTTGCGCAGTCCAGCGTGTCTGCGGGACTGTTTCAGAATACGTAACCGGTACCGTTTAACAGTCGACCGCATGTCCTCAGCTAGTCATTGCCGGGGGTTGATCGGATGAGTAACAAATGTCCGAACCCATGAATATCTCCACCGCCATTGGTCCTCCGGTCGACGGTTCGCGTTCTGCGTGCCTGGAGCTGGTTGTCTGGCAATTGCTGGATTCCGCATTTCCGGCAGGCGCGTTTGCTCATTCCTGCGGTCTGGAGGCTGCCCGAAAATGGAATTTTGTCACAGGGCCGGATGATCTGCGTGAGTTTCTGCGGCACAACCTGGTGCAGACTGGACGATCGCTGATTCCGTTTGTCAGTGAATGCCATCTCAATTTTGAGCGTCTCTATTCCCTGGATACTGAACTGGATGCTTTTCTTTCAAACCACGTGACCAATCGAGCCAGCCGGGCGCAGGGACGCGCCTTCCTCGCAGCAGCAGAGATTGCGTTTCAAAGTCGTAACGGACGGGTATCTGATAAGGATATCGACCGTCAGACGGAGTCGCGCCGCGGGTGGTGGTTGTCCGAACTTCGAGATCAGATGAGCAACCGGCAACTTAAGGCTCATTTGCCCGTTGTCTTTGGAGCCATCACACGATTGCTGGAAATACCTCTGCAAACAGCTATCCGAATTTTCCTCTACGCGTCGGTACGCGACTTGATTTCTGCGGCGGTCAGGCTTAGTATCGTCGGTTCGCTGGAAGGGCAGTCAATTCAGTTTGAAATCGCAGAACTGATAGAACGGACGGCGATTCACGGAGAGTCCCTCTCAATTCGCGATGCTGCTCAGACCGCCAGTATGATTGATTTAGTTCAGGGAACACACGACCGGCTGTATACCAGGCTCTTTCAGAGTTGACCTTCAGCATCCGTTTCACAGCTGCCAGCATAATTGACCTGTCACCTTCGGGTTTACCATGAATTCCCACGATCACGATCATGATCACGAGCACCTTGAACATCCAGGCCGGTTCGACGATCGGGCACGGCCGCTTGCCAATCGTGACTACTCGAGGCGAGCATTTACTGTCGGAGTCGGAGGGCCAGTCGGCACAGGAAAAAGTGCATTAGTCCTAGCGCTGTGTCAGGCGCTGAGAGCGCAATCAAAGCTGGCCGTCGTGACGAATGACATCTTTACACAGGAAGATGCCGAATTCCTGATCCGTCACGAGGCACTGGCTCCAGAGCGTATCCGAGCTGTCGAAACAGGTGGATGTCCGCACGCGGCCATTCGTGAAGATATCACAGCCAACATGCTGGCTGTCGAAGATCTGACGCGGGAGTTTCAGCCGGAACTGATTCTGCTGGAATCCGGAGGTGACAATCTGGCTGCTGACTTCAGCCGTGAACTGGCCGACTTCACGATTTACGTGATCGATGTCGCTGGCGGCGACAAGATTCCGCGTAAGGGAGGCCCCGGGACGACTCAGTCCGACCTGCTGGTGATCAACAAGATTGATCTGGCAGAAGCGGTCGGTGCGGACTTGTCAGTCATGGAACGAGACAGCCTGAAGATGCGAGGCGACGGCCCGTTCGTCTTCGCTCAGGTGAAAGCAGGCAACGGTGTCCCGGAGATCGCTGACTACGTCCTGACCGCTTGGCGGTCCGCTGTCCAGCCGCAGAGCTGATTCCGAGACGGGTTCAGACGTGTCTGTCCTGCTTCAGCTCACGCGTGGAATAAACACGAATGGCTGCGAGATATAATTCTGGCAGGCCTTTTTTCTGAGGCAGACATTGCGAGTGCCGTAGGATCAAAAAAATCGGCCGAAAAAAAACTCTTTAGCAATCGGGTGTTAGCCCACGTTCCCGTAGGGTCAAAAAACTCCGACGCCAGAAAAGCTCTTTGACAATCAGTTGTTAGCGAGCGAATCGAGTCACGATTTCGGCCGAACGTGGTTGAGACGATTGGACCACAGGC
>JAPYTO010000169.1 GCA_029941865.1 Fuerstiella sp.
CGCGCCACGCAATGGGCTGTGATGTGGACAACAGGTGCGACCAGATGGATTGCCGCTGCGGTCTTTCTTCACGTTGAGTGGCGGCAGCTTCAATCGCTTTTTCTGAGGCTCCCATTTGTTTTTGTATCAGACGAACAGCAGTGGCCTTTGTTTTTTTTATCTGACGGACAAAGGAAAACGCAGCACCGTAACTGAATCGCACGACAGCAAAGCGTGCCGCCACGAGAAAGCCGAGCGTGATGCCGATCGTTGGAAGCATCAATGTCAGGAGGCCGTCGTGGCCGCGACGAAAGTCCACCAGCATCGCCATCTGGTAGATTGGGAACAGCAGAAACTCTTCGCCGGGCAGTCCGACGATATCCAGACTGAATAAACCCATTTCGTGAAGGATTGGCAGCGTGAAATAGATTACGGCCAATGCGATGTACGTGCACCAGAACGCGGCGATTCCGGATTCCAGCAACGCAGAAAAGAACACGGCGACAGCTGTCACCTGCAGCATTGTGAGGAACACGATGAATAGTCCCATCATCGAATCGCTCAGGGTCACGCCGCCGAACAGATAAGCCATCGCGAAAAGTGGCACTGAAACCAACAGCAGCGTGAACAGCGGCACCATGCGAGAGGCCAGCTTTTCCAACACGATGCCACCGGGTGTCAGTTTTGAGATGATCAGCAGTCCAAGTGTCTGTTTCTCCTTTTCCGCTGTGATCGCCGTGCAGGCCAATGCCGGATTCAGAGCGTAGATCACCATCATCAGAGTGACAAACAGAAATGCCGTGATCTCGTTACCCTGCCCCAGAACCTGCATCAGGTTCTGGGCACTATTCGTCATTTCGACGTAGCACAGCAGAAAGACCAGTGCAAAGACGAACAACACCAGACACCGCAGCGCATACGTTCGGCGTCGTTGAGCAAGCTCCAGCAATTCACGTTTCAGCAGAGGCAGTTCAAGAAAACGCATGGGGAGGGCAAATGTCCTGCAAAACGCTTACTGGAGAACACTGAACTTCAAAAGCTGTCGAACGGCCCGATTCTGTCGAATGGTTGACTAATTTTGCGAGTTCTTTGACGCGGCCTACACGTGGAAAATACACTGTGATACCTCCTACGCCCACCCACCCGACAGAGTCCCCACCCAATGTTGTCGCACGCTGTTCGATTTTTGTGGTCTGAAATTTGCCAAACGGTGCGGTTATTCCTGAGATTCGCCGTGGGAATCTTTGTCGTGGCTCACGCGGTCGCCCAGGATCCGACGGTCGATCGTGCGGAAACGACCAATCTCAGACCCGGCGAATCGGCCGAAGTCCGAGTCCACGGCACAAATCTGAAGTCTCTGCAGACGATGTGGACGACCTTCGGTGAACTGAAACCCGCGCCGCCAGGTGAAAAACCGAACGATAAGCTGGCCGTGTTTACAGGACCGGTCCCGGCCGAAACCGTTCCGGGCATCTATCCCTACCGTGTCGTGGCGGCGAATGGCTGTTCGTCCACACACTTCTTCGTGGTGGACGACCTGCCGAATTTTGCGTTGGCGGCGGCATCTGAAACGCCGTTGCCGCTGACCGAAGTGCCGACAGCGTGTTGCATACAGGGCTACGTCAATTCGATCAAACCTCGCTACTTTGGGGCGAAGCTTGAGACTGGTCAGAAGTTGTCCGTCGAGGTTTATGCCAGGCGTCTGAATTCGGCGATGGATCCTGTTCTGAAAATCACGGCGCCTGGTGGAACTGAGATTGCCTTCAGTGACGACCAGCCGGGGCTGAGCGGAGATACTCAGCTGCAGGTCACTGCCGACACTGCCGGAGTATACCGGATTGAGCTGCGCGATGTTCAGTACGCGGGCAGCGGCAAGCACTATTTCCATCTTCGGATCGGCAGTTTTCCACTCGTCACCGGCACGTATCCTCGCATGACGCAGACCGGTGCGAATTTGGATCTCATCGGTCAGCAGACGACGACCGTGCGCGGCGTTCCGCCTCATCAGCTGTTTTCCGTTGCGGCGAAAGATACCGACAGCCAGAACAGCGGTTTTGTGTCGGCCTGGTCGTCAAATGTTGCACCACTGATGGAAGTTGAACCGAATAACGATCAGCAAACTGCCACCGTTGTACCAGCTGACGCCATGGCCATTGCCGGTCGCTTTAATGCTGCGAACGATGTTGACTGGTTCAAGGTCACGGCGGACGCCAAACAGCACGTCTGCCTGACGACGCACACGCGGGACCTGGGATCACCCGCTGATGTCGTACTGCAGTTGTGGAAAGCAGATGGAAGCAGGATCGCCGAAGTCGACGATACCGGTTCGGCCGACGCACAACTTGCGGCGACGTTGCCCGAACCGGGCGACTATTTTGTCGCGGTTCGTGAGTTGTCCGGGCTGGCGGGGCCGGACTGGACCTATGATCTGGAAGTCCAGCGTTCCACAGGTCGGGCAGACGTGACGTTCGCAACTGACCATGTCGTGTTGCCCAAAGGCGGAACCCTTGCCGTTCCGCTGACCGTGAAACGGTCGGGCGTCGCCGGTCCGTTGACGATCGGTGCCGCAGGGCTGCCGGTTGGTGTCACCGTGTTTCCGCTGTTGCTGTCGGACAAGCAGAAGTCCGGAATTCTGACGCTGCATGCTGACTCTTCGTCCGGCGCCTGGGGGGAAGCGAGGTTTTTTGCTCATTCCGCGGACAACCCGGATGGGCCGTCGTTTCCGCTGACCTATCAGTCAGCGCCGCCTGACGCAAAGAAGCCCGGGGAATTTCGATTGCCGCGAATCAGTCACGGAATATTTGTCAGTGTCGGAACTGCCGCAGCATTTTCGCTGTCTGCGGACCAGCACGCTATTACGATGACGCCGGCTTCTGAGCACACGATCACGATTAACGTGAAACGAACGGGAGACTGGAAGGAATCGATCACCGTGGCGGTGACGAATCCTAAAGATCCTCTGCCTGCAGGCGTGACGCTTGCAGAAGCAAAGATTGAGGGAGATTCGGGGAAGTTGACGATCAAAGCCAGCGACAAAGCAAAACCAGGTCGCTATTCGCTCACTCTTCAGGGTACACTGAAGCGAGATAAAACCACGATCATTCAACCGCTCGGAACGCTGATCCTTGAAGTCAAGGCGGCGGACGGTCGTTGAGTCCTTCCCACCCCGATTCTATGCAGACTCCCCGCTAACATTCGAGGCCAGCCAGATGCGTTGCTTTGTCATTAGTGCCCACCTGATTCTGTGTTCGACCCTGACTGCCGCTGCCGCCACCGAACCTCAGGCAGCCACACTGGACCTGATGCCTGCACAGCTGACCCTGATCGGGCCACGATCGACTCAGCAACTGGCGGTCACCGCAAATTCCGGCGTGGCCACAGTTTTTGATGCCACGCTGCACGTGCAGCTGCGTTCAGAGAATCCGGCGATCGCGGTCGTCGAAGACGGCATCGTTCGCCCGGTATCCGATGGAACAACCACGATCATAGCAACCGCCGGAAAGGTAACGGCAACGGCCACAGTTACCGTCCGCGATTTTGCCACTCCGCACCCGGTGCCTTTTCATACCGAAGTGCTGGCTGCATTGACGAAGGCCGGCTGCAACGCGGGAGCCTGTCACGGTTCACCGTCCGGCAAGGGGGGATTTCGATTATCGCTGCGAGGATACGACCCGGAACTGGATCTGTTAACGCTGCGAGGCGAGTTCTTCAATCGTCGGTCGAACGTGTTGGCGCCCGAGCAGAGTCTGTTGCTGCAGAAGCCGCTGATGCAGGTTGCTCACGGCGGTGGCAAGCGACTGCAGGTGGGCCAGGCGAGATATCGCGTACTGCAAAACTGGATTGCCGAAGGTATGCAGACCGAACCGTCAGAGAGTCCAACGCTGGACAGGATCGAAGTATTTCCGAAGTCGCGTATTCTGCGAGACGGTGCTGATCAGCAACAGCTGATTGTGAATGGCTATTTCAGCGACGGGACCGTACGCGATGTGACCGCGCTGACTGCGTTTGATTCGTCGGATGAAGGCATCGCCACCGTGTCCTATGAAGCGGTCGTACGCCGTGAAGGACGCGGCGAAGCCACCGTTCTGGCACGATTTCTGGACCGCATGGCGACCAGTCAGATTACCTTCCTGACAGAACGATCCGGCTTTAAGTGGAACAATCCGCCCGTCACAAATGAGGTCGACAAGCGGGTGTTTGCGAAGCTGCAGCAGTTGCAGATTCTTCCTTCAGAGGTGTGCTCGGACACCGACTTTCTGCGTCGAGCCACACTGGACCTGACGGGGTGTCTGCCCAGTATTGTTGAAACGAAGGCGTTTCTGGCGGACACGGCTGCTGACAAGCGTTCGCGCGTCGTGGACCGTCTGCTGGACGGTCCGGACTACGCCCATTTCTGGTCCATGAAATGGGGCGATCTGCTGCGATGCAACAGTCGACGGCTGACCGCGACGGGCGTGCACAAGTTCCGGCGGTGGCTGTATGACGTGGTTAGCACCGACAAGCCAATGAATGAGTTTGCGTACGAGCTGCTGACGGCGCAGGGCAGTACCAAACACAATCCCGCTGCCAATTACTGGCGCGCCAGCCGTGACGAAATCGACGCGACCGAAACCACCGCCCAGCTGTTTCTTGGTATCCGTATTCAGTGTGCCAAATGCCACAACCATCCGTTCGAAAAGTGGACTCAGGACGATTACTACGGCATTGCGGCGGCCTTTCATCGAGTGGGACGCAAAGCGGCCAAACTGCCCAACGACGAGTTCATTTTTGTGAAAACTACCGGTGAGGTTAAACAGCCGCGGACCGGGGAAACGATGAAGGTGCGGCTGCTGCTGCAGGGAAGTGTTGATGTGCCTGATGACCAGGACCGCCGGACCGTTTTTGCGGAGTGGCTGACCGGTCCGGCTAACCCGTTCTTTGCGAAGTCGGTCGCCAACCGAGTCTGGGGACATATCATGGGGCGCGGCATCGTCGAACCGGTCGATGACTTTCGCGATTCCAATCCGCCATCCAACCCGGAACTGCTGGCCGTCCTTGCCGAGGAGCTTGTGAAGAGCGGCTATTCAACGAAACACATCATTCGAATGATTATGAACAGCCGTGTTTACCAGCTGAGTTCTCAGCGAAACGACTTCAATGCGGACGACGAAATCTATTTTTCTCACGCGACGACTCGAATGCTGACCGCCGAACAGCTGTTGGACGGCATCTGCCGCGTCACTGGAGTTGCGGAAAAATTTAAAGGAATGCCCGTCGGCACGAGGGCCATTGACCTTGTTGACCCGCCCACAGGACACAAGTTTCTGCAGGTCTTCGGACAGCCTCAGCGCGAATTGCCCTGCGAATGCGAGCGTTCCACGGACAGCAACCTCAGTCAGGCGCTGCAACTGATTAACGGTCCGGTCGTCCACAACAAAATTCGGTCCGAAAAGGGCAACCTGCATCAATGGATCAAAGCCGGTAAGAGTGATCGGGACATCATCTCGCTGCTGTACCTGACCGCATTAAGCCGCGAACCGGTCGAGGCAGAACTACAGACCTCGTTACGCCACATCGCCGCCAATTCTGACCACACAAGCGCGCTGGAAGACGTTGCCTGGGCAGTGATCAACAGCAAAGAGTTCCTGTTCCAGCATTGAGGTACCGGTGGGCCAGGAGCGGCCGGACAGAATTGTTGCCGTTTCTTCAGGATTCTGTCTCCCGGATGCCGGAATAATTTCCGCTGCCGGCCGCCGTCAGCCGTTGAATCCGTGGCGAATGACCCGCAAATCGCGCTTGTGGTCATTAACCACAAGGAGCGCGTGAATCACGCCCGGAATCCAGCCCAACAGCGTGAGAACCAGATTCAGCACGCCCAGCAGGGGTTTGCCGCACAGCAGTACGGCCAGCGGCGGCAACAAAAAACTCAGGAAATATCTCACTTTTTGAGTCCGCCGGCTTCGGTTGAGAATCAGACCTTGCTCCGTCAACAAAATCGGTGGTGGGCTACCGTGGTACCACCGTGAACGGAGGTTCGACGTTTTCTCAGGAATATTCGCCTTTTTGTGGGCGATCGCAAAGAAGAATGGCTGGTGTACCGACAATCTTCTCGGTTCTTCATGTTTGTCGCCTTAGTTGCCCATCGGTCTTCAACTCCGCTCGGCAACGAAGTAGACTCTGTGCTTTCCGAGCCATTTCGTAGCCGTCAACCGATGGGATACGGGATACGGGATTGGGGAATTTTCGGAATCCGTGCGACAACGTGACGAAAGTTGATCGCTTTGCCTCAGGTGCTGTCGGTCACCGTCGGCCAAACTTCAAAACAAGGTGTACCTTCGTGTTTCGATGTCAGATGTGTAGTAAGGTTGCGGGGGCGGGCATTAAGGCCATGAGAGTAACCGTTGTCTCACGCCCCAAAGAATATAGAGGCACGGTTGAAGAGTTTCCGCGGCGGCGTTTTGGTCGATTCCGCGAGACTCGAAAGCCTCGCGATCGAGGCGGCAAGGGACATGAAATTGTCAAAGAGCTGATGGTTTGCGCCAGTTGCGGAGCTGCGCACCGGGAAAAACAGGCGGCTATCGAAGCGGCGGCTGTTGCTGCAGCTGAAGCCGCAGAGGCAGTCGCTGAAGCCACAGAATCCGACGCTGAAGCACCCGCATTGGTCGACGAGTAGGGCTTGTTGAAATTCCGCAATACGGCTATATGGCGTAAGGGATCACATCTGATCTCCGTTACTAAGCTTCCCCAGGTCCTCAATGGACTGTATTAGAGTTTTTCCGAAAAGCACTAACTATTCGGCGCACATCATGGGAGTGACCGGTGCGAGCGGAGTGCCATTTTCTGAGCTTCAGCTCGAACTTGGTTGTGCCCGGTTCGCGGATTGTGGGCGTTGTCAGTGCTGGCAGCCCGCTGGGTCATTCATACGTTGGAGCAGCCGGGGTTGTTGCAGCCGCAACTCGGCGAAATTCTCTGTAGAAACTTGATTTATGGAAACGCAGAATCATCCACCCCTGGACATTCGACAGGAAGTTTTTCGGCAGCTTGTCGAACGTCAGGACGGGGGCACACCAGTACTGCAGTCGCGCAACGACATTGCAGTTCAGTTTTCGTTGTCTCCTGATCAGGTGCAGGTGATCGAACGCGAGGGCCTTAACAACAGTTGGCCGCCGCTGTCCTGAATCAGTGGAGTGTCATTCTCAAACACAACAGACAGTCTGGTCATCGTGGCCTGCTGCGGTTACAGCCGCCGCAGGCCATCTTCTTTTAGCGGATTCGGAATCTGCTCGTCGATTTCATCGATTCGATTTATCGTTTCTGCGTCCAGAATCAGATCCTTCGCGGCGAGGCTTTCGTCAAGCTGCTGCACAGATGTTGCCCCAATAATGGTGGACGCGACAAAGTCGTGCTGACGGCTCCACGCAACGGCTAGTGCCGTCAGGGTCACACCAAGATCAGCGGCAATGTCCTTCAGGCATTCGATTGTGGAGTGTGTTCGGTCATTCAGAAATCGCTGTAGAATTTTCTGTTGCCGCTCGCCGCCGGTACGGTACATCGAAAACCGAGCCCCTTTCGGGAAATCGTCGGTGTACTTTCCTGTCAGAACGCCTCCGTCCAGCGGTGAATATGGCAGCAGGCTGACTTGTTCACGTCGGCAGACCTGCGCCAGTTCACTTTCGCAGCGACGGTTGATCAGGCTGAAGTTGCTCTGGACAGTGTCGTAGCGGCACAAACCATGTTGGTCGGCCGTCCAGCGCCTGTCAGCGTGCGGCAATGGTCCTTCGACGGTCGGACTGTGTGTAATTGCAGCTGTTCTTCGTCGCCAAACGCATCCGGGGATCAGCAGGGCTAACTATCGACGCTGGCGGTCCGAGGATTTGCAGTACTAACCTGCTCAATGATCGTGCGCACAGCCTCAGAGAACCGTTCCAGCTCATCGGCTTCAATGTCTGTTTTGCCGCCGATTACCAGCTGAGCGAGCAGGTTTTCGGGCAGGCGATCTCGTTCAGGCCGAGTCAGCTGTATATGTGAACCGATCGCAAGATTTGCCAGCAGGCTGGCGGGCAATGTCTGACGTTCGTGGTCCGTCAGAGAAAGGTAACCGCCGATGGCCAACTGAGCCAGCAACGCTGGCGTCAGCCATGATCGCTCTTCATCAGAGAGTGTTTCCCCCTCAAGCACCCTCATGGCAATGAGACTGGGATTGGGCATAAGTTGTCCTTTGACTTGTCAGTTGTGAAGGGGGGGATGCAGGTTGTGACGGGATATTCGTCGTCGGTGACAGGATTGCGACAGCCGATGACCTTATGTGGCATGGTCTCAAGGAAAATCGAGCTATTCACCGGAATCCACTCGTCCGCTCCTGTCCGTCGGTACGAATGTGGGCGACGAACCGATAGGTGTTTTTCCAAAAAACTCTAAGCCGAATGACAGGCTGCCAGTTGTGATACCATACCATGTAATTGCTGCGGTGCAATTCTGCCGAGAGCAGACGACGTATCAAAATGTTGCCAGGAACCGAGGCGATGGGCGATTTCGATTCGTCTGATTTGACAACCCGATTTACTGCGGCCTGATTCGAAGCGTGAATTGGACGAAAATGTCAAGAAAACACAACACTCGAAGCGTGAATTGGACGAAAATTCAAGAAAACACAACACCCAATGACCGCCGGCCTGGTTTTTTTCTGCGAACTGTAGTTGTCGGTGTTTCTGAACTGTTGCCAGGGCGGTCAAGCCGTGTGTTGTGGAACAAGCCGCCATGTGCATCGCGTTTGCTGCGGGCGTTGACGGGCGCGAATGTCCATCTGATGTCCCGTTGTGGGAGAAGTTGCTTTCGCGTGTGAATAGATTGAGGAAGTCAGGTATGTTACGGCTGTTGATGGCTGTTCTATGGTTGGTCTGCAGCGATGTCGTGGTTGCTGGTTCAGCAAGGTTGAATGTTTTATTCATTGCTGTTGACGATCTGAACACACGTCTTGGTTGTTACGGGTTCAATCACGTTTCTTCACCGAACATCGATCGACTGGCGACGCGCGGCGTGAGCTTTCAGCGAGCCTACTGCCAGTATCCGTCGTGCGGCCCGTCGCGTGCATCCGTGTTGACCGGACTACGGCCCGGATCCACGCAGGTTCTCAGCAATAAAGTTCATTTTCGGGATTCTGTTCCTGATGCGGTAACGCTGCCTCAGCTGTTTCGCAGGAACGGCTACTTCGTGGCGCGAGTTGGAAAGATCTTCCACCAAGCGGTCCCGACTCACATTGGGACCAGCGGTCCGGACGATCCTGCATCGTGGGATCACGTGGTTAATCCACGTGGCCGAGACAAAGACGAAGAGGATCTGCTGACGGTTTACACGCCCCAGCTTCCATTGCCGGACCAAATGTGTTTTCTGAAGGCGGCTGGTGCAGACGCCGAACAAACGGACGGTAAAGTCGCTGACGAAACGATCCGTTTGTGAAACCAGCACCAGGACGAACCATTCTTCATCGCGGCTGGGTTTTACCGTCCCCACATTCCGTACATTGCACCGAAGAAATACTTCGATCTGTACGATTATGACAGGACGCCGTTGCCGTTTGTCCCGCTGGATTACCGAAACATGGTGCCATCGGCCGCTCTGGCATCGACTCCGGAATGGCCAAACTTCGGCACGACGGAACGACAGGCACGCGAATGTATCCTTGCCTACGACGCCTGTGTTTCGTTTGCCGACGCTCAGGTTGGCCGACTACTGCAAGCCGTCGACGACCTGGGGTTGGCTGAGAACACTCTGGTCGTTCTTTGGGGCGATCACGGTTATCACCTCGGCGAACACGGCCTGTGGCGGAAGAACAGTCTTTACGAGGAATCTGCCCGTGCACCGCTGATCTTCGCCGGGCCGGGTATTGCGCCCACGTCTCATACGTGCGAGGCCATCGTTGAGTTTGTCGACATTTATCCGACTGTCGCCGAGCTCGTCGGCCTTGCTCCGCCCGACAGCACGGAGGGCCGCAGTCTGACATCATTGCTGCAGAATCCCAACTCGGTCTGGAGCCACGCAGCCTTCACCGAAACACATTTCCGAGACGTGTCCGGGAAAGCCATCCGCACCTCTCGCTGGCGTTGTGTGGTTTGGGGCGACGACGGTCAGCAGGGCGTGGAGCTGTACGACGAAACCGCGGACCCTTTGGAAATGAACAACCTTGCCAATAATCCGAAGCATTCTCAAACGCTCACTCAATTGCGGAAACGAATTGGGGCTCACTGGAAATGATCAGGCCCCGTCATCACGACGGCTGCAGTGCAGGCATGAATGCTGGTCTTTCGTTCTGTTCAGTTTTGTGTCGACCTCTCGTTCAACTGCTTCATTCAGTTGCACACGGCTTCGGAGTTGGTGAGACTACAAGTCGTTCCAATACCAGCACGCAGCGCCAGCAAGTGAGTGACCGCTCTGGTTTTCTCACGCGTTTGATTCACTCGCTGGCGCTTCGTGCTTGTGTTTTGTGGTTTTGAAACCACTTCCAGTCGGTTGATCGCCTGCCCTCAAACTTCCTTGCCCTGGACTCTGCAATGGTCGCCTTGCCGTTTGTTTTTCGCCCTGCCCTTGCCGTTTCGGTGATTCTGTGTGTCATGCTTCCCATGACCGCCCTGTCTGAAGACCTCAACCTAAGTCTTCGGTTTCAGCAGGAAACGAGTCTGCACAGCGGTCGGTTTCATCAGCTGACTCGTGCTGAAGTGTGGCTGCCGGAAGAAACAGCGATTATCGTTTGTGACGTGTGGGACCTGCACCACTGCCTTAACGCAGTGCGACGTCTTGAGGAATTTGTGCCTCGCTTGAATGACGTGCTGACGAAAGCTCGCGAACAGGGTGTGACGATCATTCATTCGCCCAGCGATTGCATGCCTGCGTATGCAGGCCACCCTGCTCGCCAACGTGCCGTCGCAGCGCCAAAGGCCGGGTTTATTCCGTATGATTGTGCAGCGTGGTGTTCGGTGGTGCCTGCTGAAGAACGAGCTGTCTATCCCATCGATCAATCCGATGGCGGCGAAGACGATGATCCGGCGGAACACGCGGAATGGGCCGCAAAACTGAAAGCGATGGGCCGCAATCCAGGTCTGCCGTGGGCGAAGCAATCCGACATGCTGACCATCGATGCAGAACGGGACTTCATCAGTGACAAAGGCGATGAAGTGTGGAATGTGCTGCAGCAGAAAGGAATTCGCAACGTCATTCTCACCGGCGTGCACACGAACATGTGCGTGCTCGGCCGCCCGTTCGGGCTGCGACAAATGGCTCGCAACGGCAAGAACGTTGTACTGATGCGAGACATGACCGACACGATGTACAATCCGCGACGCTGGCCTTTTGTTAGCCACTTTACCGGGACCAACTTGATTGTCTCACACATCGAACGATATGTGTGCCCGACAGTGACCAGCGATCAGATTTTGGGTGGCATAGCATTCCGCTTTAAAGGGGACGATCGACCACACCTTGTGATGTTGATTGCCGAAGACGAATACCTGACAGAACAGACGCTGCCCGAATTTGCTGTGTCTGACCTGGGCCGCGAATTTCGTGTCACAACGGTATTTGGCAGTGACCGCGAACGCCACAGCCTGCCGGGCATTGAAGCCGTCAAAGATGTGGACGTGTTGCTGGTGAGCATTCGGCGTCGAGTGCTTCCCGCAGCGGACATGGAATGGATTCGTGACCATGTGAAGTCCGGCAAGCCGGTCGTGGGCATTCGGACGGCCAGTCACGCGTTTTCCCTCGGGAAAGGGAAACAGCCACCCGAGGGCTATGCGGACTGGCCGGAATTCGATGCGGAAGTCTTTGGCGGCAACTATCATGGTCACCACGGCAACAAGCTGAAGTCGCTGGTCACTGCCGCGGGCGAACACGCTGTTCTTGACGGCGTGTCACAGAACAAGGCAAACCGTCAGGGTGGTTCGCTGTATCAGACTTCACCGCTGGCGCAGGGAACGACGATCCTGGCGACGGGAATGGTCGAGGGCGAACCACCTGAGCCGGTGACGTGGACATTCATGCGTGCCGACGGCGGGCGGTCGTTTTATTCATCGATGGGGCATGTTGACGATTTCGAAAACGCCGATTTCACCAAACTGCTGTACCAGGGAATCTGCTGGTCTGCGGGAATAGCGTCTTCAACATCTCCGGCGCCTGATCACTGGTCGATTGTTGACGTGCCGACTTCCCCGGAATTGGATCTGACGGGTGAGGCAGCAGACGTCTGGTATCGCTGTGCCGTCCGACTGCCGGCCGATTGGACCGGAAAAAAGAGCATGTTGAAGTTGACGCTGCGTTCAGGGAACGACGAAATCGACGCATGGTTTAACGGTCACAAGTCCTCCCTGCGCAAAGTCACCGGCGGGACGGAGATCGAGTTCGTCCTTCCTGACGATTCGACTCACACAGGTGACGCAAATCTGCTTGTGCTGCGAGTAGACGGGTCAAAACAGCACGCACTGCATACCGCTCCCGTGCTTACGTCGACGACCGAGAATGCCGTTAATGCACTGCCGCTGAAAGGCCGTTGGCAGCGACGCAGTGGACGTAACGCTGAGTTCGCAAATATCCCTCTTCCCGCGAAGTTTGGAGCGTCGGCAGATATTGTTTTCACTCCGGAGGAACCGCTGTGGACTGCTCGACCTGTGACACAACCTGGTGAATTCACGCCCGGCATCGAAGGCCCCGCCTGTGATGCCCAGGGCAATATCTTCGCCGTCAACTATCAGAAACAGGGCACCATTGGTCGCGTGAGTCCGAACGGATCGGCTGAGGTCTTCGTTACGTTGCCCACAGGAAGCGTCGGCAACGGCATTCGCTTTGATAAGGACGGCAATTTTTTTATTGCCGATTATCCGCAGCACAATATCCTGAAGGTGAATGCTATGACTCGTGAAATCACGACGTACGCTCACAACGACAGGATGAACCAACCGAACGACATTTCGATCGCACCTGATGGCACCTTGTACGCGAGTGATCCGGCGTGGAAAGACGGCACCGGGCAACTGTGGCGAATTGATCTGGACGGTACCACAACTTTGCTGGTGCCGGACATGGGCACGACCAACGGAATCGAAGTCAGTCCGGACGGTCACACGCTGTACGTCAACGAATCCGTGCAACGTAACGTCTGGGCCTTTGACATTACCCGCGAACGTCTGCTTGAGAACAAACGGCTGATCTGCCAATTCGATGATCATGGCTTCGATGGCATGAGATGTGACGTCGATGGCAACCTTTACATGACTCGGCACGGAAAGGGCACCGTCGTGAAAATGACGCCACACGGAAAAATTCTGCGGGAAGTTAACGTCCTTGGCACGAAGCCATCGAATCTTTGTTTTGGCGGGCCGGACGGGTGCACGATCTATGTGACTGAGGTGGATGGAACTCGTCTGGTCAGCTTCCGAGTCGACCGGCCGGGAAGATCGTGGGCGGAACGACAGGAGTAAGGATTAAATACCAATGGACAAAAGGCTGTTGCACATTTCGAACGTCCAATGTCGAACAAGGAATGTCCAATGATGAAGTGACGCGCCGCCGCCGCCCTGAATTTTCGTTGTTCGAAATTCCGTCGCCGTTGTTGGCACGATGGGCTGCCCGGAACACAGTGACAACTGCACGAAAGTCTACTCCTGAAGGATTCAAACCATGCCAATCTGGAAACGCCGTTCCTTTCTGGGTACTGCCGCAATCGCTCTTGCCGGTACCCTGCCCCTTAGTCCAGGTGATGATCGTCCACGGGTCAAAAATCCCCGGGCCACTGACGGCGACGAACGTTCTGAACCGGACTGGAAGCAGCGTCTGACACTGACGGTTGGCACGGAATCCGGCGATCTGATGGGGACTGACGACAAGGTGATTCAGGCGGCGGTGGATTACGTTGCACGTCTTGGCGGCGGGACCGTGCAACTGTTGCCGGGAACATTCACTTTTCGCAATGCCGTCCACCTGCCGTCAAAGATCCGGCTCATCGGCAGCGGAGATGACACCGTGATTACTCGTACGGCGTCGGAAACAATCCCTTTGTCCGCCGATTCCGATTGGTACGATCAGGAAATCACGCTGGAAAAATCCGGCGACTTCAGGATCGGCGATGGCATTACACTGATGGCGAAGAACCCCGGCAATGGCAGCAGTATTGTGATCAAACGGACACTGCTGGCGCGTGATGGCAATCGATTCAAGCTCAGCGACGGACTCCGCAAAAACCTGTGGCTCAGTGGCAAGCCGACGTGTTCGTCGTTGTTTCCGCTGCTTACCAGCGAATATACCTCGGACGTCCTCATCGAAAACCTGACGCTCGACGGCAACAGGGCCAACTGTACAAATTTGAACGGCAATTACGGTGGTTGTATCTTTCTGCAGGACTGCAATCGTTACACCTTTCGGAAAGTGACAACTCGGAACTACAACGGCGACGGCATCAGTTTTCAGATTTGTCACGACGTCGTTGTTGAAAACTGCCACAGCCACGACAATGCCGACCTTGGCGTTCACCCGGGATCCGGATCGCAGCGACCACTGATCAAGGGCAATAAACTTGAACGCAACAACCTCGGCCTGTTCTGGTGCTGGGGAGTCAAATACGGCCTCGCCGAAGATAACTTCATAGACGGCAACCGCAGTTACGGGATCTCCATCGGCCATTCTGACACGGACAACGTGATGCGCAACAACCGGATTCTGAATAGCGGCAAAGTCGGCATTCTGTTTCGCGACGATGCCCGAGGCGTCGACTTCTGGGCCAACCGCAATTTGATAGAGAACAACCGAATCGTCAACAGCGGTGGTGCGGACGGCGTGGGCATTGACATCACCGGCCGGACGAAGGACGTTCGCATCTTTGGCAACGAAATTGTGGAAGACCGACAGCCCATGCAACGGTCAGGTATTCGAATTGGTACCGACGTCGGTACCGTGCACTTGCGCGACAACACGATTCACGGGTTCCAGACCGCTGTGGTCGACAGTCGCAGCAATAAGCCGTCATGAATCGACGAAGGAAAAAAAAGGTCGGGAAGTTTTTTCGGATTAACCGTCGTTGAGTTTGATCGGTCTCCGCCCGCAAAAGACTCCCGACCCTCTCGTTGACTCACCTGGGGCTTCGCTGCGGTTTGTCCCCGAAACCACCGTCGCCGACGCCGTCGGCACCAAGTCCTTTTGTTTTTGGTAACGGCGCTGATTTCGGCGGCGCGTCCTGTGCTGAACCAGCGACTGGCTGACGGAGCCCTCGTTCGCGTCGTTTCGCCAGCGCGGTGGCATACTGCCGCAGTTCGGCTGCATCAAGTCCGCCATCCTTGTCTTTGTCAAAGGCGAGTGCGAAGCGGAGGATCTGTTTCGGATCAACGGGGCTCCCGTCACCGCTTGTGTTCAACTGTCTGCGACCCCGCGGTCCGGCACCGGGTCGGCGGCTCCTGCGTGGCTGTTTGTTCGTTTGCTGAGACTGTCGCGACGCCATCGCCTCGCGTTCGATCGCAGAAAGCTCAGGTGGGGTGAGGTTTCCGTCGCCATCTTTGTCGTGTTTGGTGAGCAGTGCCGCCAGGTCCCCGGGAAGCTCATTCTTCGAAAGCCGTCCATCCGAGTTGCGGTCGAGCGACATCATTCGTCGCACGTAAGGCGACAGATTTTCCGTATCCGCAGCAGATTTCCCGGCTTGCGGCTGTTGAGCGAGTGACATCGTGCAAATAGTTCCGCAAACTACGCAATAGATTGATAAAGTCCTGACCATTAGTCGTGCTCCGCATCGATTGGATTGACATCCCGCCTGCTGACCGCAACTATTCTAACACGGCCGGTGCGTCAGATCACTCGAGCTGACGCTCGGAACGCGGAACTCGCAGAACAGGTACCGTAAGGCAGGGTATTGATGCTACAAGTGATCGGTCTCGGATACCCAAG
>JAPYTO010000170.1 GCA_029941865.1 Fuerstiella sp.
ACAACATCGTCACCGCCATGACCGCGCCCGACGCACCGATCATCGGCACCCAGTCACCTGTGGCAAGGTCAAGCACAACGTATGCCAGACTCGCCGCCAGCGCCGCGGTCAGATAGAACCACAGGAACTCGCGCGAGCCATACATGCCTTCCAGAGTTCTGCCGAACCACCACAGAAACAGCATGTTAAACAGAATATGCGTAACATCACCGCGGTCGTGACAGAAGGCACACGTCAACAGTCGCCAGATCTGTCCGGAAAGGACCTTCGACGTGTCCAGCTGTAGCCAGCTCTGGACGACTGATCGCTTTGGTCGGTTTCGTGACAGCTCTTCAACAGAGGTTTCTTCCAGCCTTTGAATCTGATCTGCGAAAATGTCATCACCGTGCTCCTGCTGCAGGCGTTGCAGTTCGGTGATCGCATGATCCTTTTCCGCCTGCATCTCCTGGAGCGACGGCGATCGCGTGGAGAATATCTGCGCCAAAAAGACGACAATGGTGATGATCAGCAGATTTCGGCACATCGGCGACTGACTGGCGGCGATGCCACCGCCGCCGCCACCGGAAAACCCGCCGGAGTAGCGGCGGCTTTCGTCTCGAAGATAGTCTCGATTGTCGAGGCCCATGGGCGATTCGCTGTTTCGATGCAAACGTATGAGCGGAGAAGAATAGAATATGTTGTCTGTCGAACCGAATCACCGCCCTTTCCGATGCGAAAAACTCGGTGTCCGGCATTCCAGGCAAAAATCGTATCGTTTGAGTGTCTGGTTAGCAAAGACCGGCCAGCAACTGACGGAAAATGCTGGTCACACAGCAATTTCTGCCGGTCGAGGCGGGTTATTGGCGAATCATATTCTTCCAGAACACGCAACCTTCCGCGGGGCGACGGCCCCCCGAAGCAGGGTCGCAATTCGGTATGGCGGCGTTGACAGCCAGCCATTATAAGCTCAACATCGAAATGCGGCATGCCCGCAATCAAATTTGAGCTTACGCTCGGAAATTGTTGGTCCGTTTCCGTTGTTCACCGTAATCGTGCGCGCGCCTGACGGACCAATAGTTTCGACAAAGACCTTAATTTTACGGCACGAAGACGGTTACGCCTGTATTGGCGACGACGACACTGCTGGAGACAATGGATTGTTTTCCGGTGGAATTGTAGAGCTGCCTTCTGCTTCCGAAGACTCACATCGGCAGGATTTCCGATGATCAGATTCGCTCATTCAGTAACGTTATTGGGTCTCATTCTCTGCGCCGCAGTTCCGCTGTCGGGACAGCAGCCAGAGCCTGGACAGCAGAATCCTGCGCCGCAGCAACAGATCACAAGAGAAGTTTGGCAACTGCTGGACGTATGGGCCAAACGCAGCGGTGAAGTCACGAAGCTGGAGGGAAAACACGAGCGTCATGTCTATGACGACACCTTCGAGGTTGAAAAGGTGTCGAATGGAAAGTTCTGGTACGAAGCACCGGACAAGGGTCGTATCGATGTGTTTCCAATCAAGAATACGGCAGCAATGATCGCGGCCAGAAACCAGCCAGGTGCCAAAGTCGAACGGAAAAAAAACGGAGAACCGTACGATTTGAAGTCGGACGACGCACAACGATGGCTGTGCGACGGTGTCAAGATCTTCGACATCGACGACCCTAAAAAAATTGCCAGGGTTGTTCATCTGCCACCGGGTCTGCGGGGGCAGAATATCATGAACAGTCCGCTGCCGTTCCTGTTCGGGCTGCCACCCGAAAAGGCCATAGACCGTTTCCATATGGAGTTGGTACACGACTACCGACCTGATTATCAAGTGGTGTTGCTGATGGCGACACCGAAGCAGCGTCAGGACGCCGACAACTGGAAAGAAGCTCGTATACTTCTGAACACAGAGACCTATCTTCCGGATGCCGTGAAACTTTTGGATCCTGCGGGGACAAAACGAACGGTCTACACCTTTCAGGACATGACAATCAATAAGAAGGGTCTTTTTGGCGGTCTGATTTCTGGTCAGAATCCCTGGGATCCGAAGATCCGAGGGTATCAGATTCATGTGATTCAGCCGGGACAGCAGCAGGCAGAAAATCAGCCCAACAACCGAACGATTCCCAACGTCGTCGGCAAGCGTTTTGACTTGGCTACAAAATTGCTGATAGAAGCAGGAATTCCTAAGAACAATATCAGCAATCAAAATGCCGGACCTGCTCCGAGAGCGAATCTGGTATTTATTGTGAGTGCCCAGCAGCCCCCGGCCGGAGCTCCTATCAACAAGGCAGAAAAGGTCCTGTTGAAGATCTTTGACAAGACTCAGAAACAGGCCGCTGCCGGAGTTCCGGGTGGCAACAGGCAGGGTGTTGCAGTCAACAGGTAGTAACGATCTGCTTCTGTCCCACCACGGCTGAGACACGGCGCTCGTGCATGGTCAAGTCTAAGAACACGGGTTGTTCCGTAGCCGTACTCGCCAGAGTTTGGAGGTTTTTCTTTATGTCGTCCAAAGTCTGGCGACCCCAAGACTAAAACTTGGCGAAGCACTGGCAGGCTCTCCGAATAGGTCTATTCTTGTGAGCGGCACGGCGCTAGCCTGCATTGTGCACGACGTAGGCCGGACCGAGGCCGACGCCAATGCCGCAGCAGCGCAAACCGGATTTCATCGTGATACAGTCTGTTCGGTTCGACATCCGAAAGAATCGGCCGATGTTCCGGCAGACACACGGTTTGCTCGATCCGGCCTGCAAATCCGTGCGCAATCGAGGCTAGCCGCCGGTAAGCGGCAGTGTTTTCACCCGCGGCTAGCGCCTTGCGGCTCACTGTTTCGGTAACCGACAGTTTCCTGGCGGCCATTGCCGTTCACCGCTGGTTGCTGCTGCGTCAGGCAGTGGAATGCCCCAAGACCCCACACCAGATCAACAGCGTCAACGCCAACAACCCGGCGATCGGGAAACGCAGTCTGCAGCACCTGCATGGCCTCATCGTCAGCGGGATCGTTGAACATCGGAACGATAACTCCACCATTCACGATGTAGAAATTGCAGTAGCAGGCTGGCAGGCGGCGCCCCTGCTGAAACTTCGGTGCCGGCATCTGCAGTTCAATGGGCCTTAGTGCAGCACCACAGTTGTTTCCGGCCTTGGCGATCGCCGCATAATTGGCGCGCAGGTCAGTCGCTTCCGGTGCGTCCGAATTCCAGGGAGCCGCGATCAGTACGGTGCGTTCGTCAGCGAACCGAGCAATCTGGTCGATGTGCCCGTCAGTGTCGTCGCCGAGAATTCCGTGGCCCGGCAGCCACACGATGGTTTCCGCACGAAAGAATTTCCGCAGAGTTGATTCCATCGCAGATTGATCATGCCGCGGATTGCGATTGGTATTCAGCAGGCAACTTTCTGTCGTCATCAGAGTCCCGCCGCCGTTTCCTTCGATGGCGCCGCCTTCAAGAATGATGCCGGGCTGCAATCGGGGCACGGCCTGGTGGCGGGCCAGCTGTTCCGTCACTGCGGAATCCTTATCCCACGGCGGATATTTTCCACCCCACGCATTGTAGCCCCAGTCGACCACGATCTGCGGCGACACATCTGGTGCGGCCGACATGGAGTTCAGAAAGACGGGCCCGTAGTCCCGACACCACGCATCGTCAGTCTGTATGTCCACCATGCAGATATCGAAAGTCGCACCGGATTTTTCACAGGCGGCATCAAGCAACGGCCTGACTTTTCGGGCGATGTCGGTCCCGCCAGTAAGTACGTTGACTCGTTCAAAACAGGTGATCGTTGCGACAAATCTGGCAAAGGCGGCCGGAACGCGTGCAAAGATGCCCGGCCAGGTCGCTTGGTTGACTGGCCATGAAACCCATGTGGAATTGTGAGCTTCCCATTCCGCGGGCCAGCGATAATGAGTCAAATCAATGTCGGGCACGGCTGGAACATTCGTGTTGAGAAAACCACAATCGGCACATTCGAAGAATGAGAACGTTAAACTGCAACCACCTCTTGCGGAAGTGTTTGCACATACAGCGAATTTCGCTGACTCATGGCCGCGGTTGACGTGTTTTAATAGCAGAACGGCTGCCCCCACGAGCCAGAACCGGTTCCGTCAATTTGTAAACTGCACATATGCCTGACTGGACTTACCAAACCGTTTTTCGCCCCATCCTGAAGCAGCTGCCCTTCCCGATGGCTCAGGTGATGGCCTTCGGTACGATGGGGCACCTGGGACGAAGCGTGGTCGGCCGAGCTGTTATTCGTTTCACGGGCCACGCAAACCCGCCGAAAGCAGCCGTTGTCATCAGAGGCGATCTTCGCTTTTCGTCGCCATGTGGACTGGGCTGTGGAGTCGACCTTGGCGCCCATGCCGTTTCAGCACTCAGCCTGTTTGGCTTTGGACTGATCGAAGTGGGGCCAATCGATGTCGGCGGGGCCGGCAAATCCGAGCGAAAGACCACCGAATGGCGAGGCACAGGTGTTGCCATTCCGCCATCGGCGCAGGTCGAATTTGAGCGAATTTTTCACAACCTTGACCGTAACCGATTCCGCAACGGAACAACGGTCGTGGCTCGCCTGAATGTCAATGATGATGCCGACGCCGGTACTTTCATTGACGTTGTTAATCGACTTGAGAACCTGGTCGATGGCGTCTGCATCATGATGCCGCTGTCCAACGATGGCCGTCCCGACGCAGAACTGCTGAATCACCGACTGACAACGATCTCGGGTGCCGGGCTGCAGACATTTGTCAGGGTGGGCGAGCGGACAGCAATGGAGCACGCTGCCGCCGTCAGCGAAATAATTGACGTCCAGGCGGTTTCCGGGCTCATCATCGAAGGCGGCACACACCCCGATGGCCATCGGGGCATGACGGGTTCAGTAACCGTACAACGCACTGCCGCAGCCGTCCGTGAAATTCGCCAAAGTGCACCAGCCGTATTTTTGATTGCGAATGGAGGCGTTGTGGAACCTGCGGATGGGTTACAACTTCTGAACGCCGGTGCGGACATGATCCTGTTGGACAGCGGCTTTGCAGACGCCGGCCCTGGTCTGCCCAAACGCATCAATGCATCGGTCGCTGTATCCAGGAACGAGCAGACGGTTTCCACTGACGAAATCACCGCCGCAGAGATTCCGGCGGTTCAGCGTTCATGGTTCTGGTCGTTTCTGCTGGGACTCAGCCTGCTTGGTGGCGGCCTGATGGCTCTCGCACTCGGCTGGACACGAGTGCTGCTGCCGTATGACGAAGAATTTCTGGGGATGCTGCGAGACGAAATCTGCAGCATCAATCCTCAGCTGCTGCCGTTCATGTCTCACGACCGCGTCACCCTTGCCGGAACGATGCTGGCACTCGGTCCGCTGTACCTTGCGTTGGCGTGGTTCGGCGATCGCCAGGGCATGCATTGGGCGCGAGTGGCAGTGCTGGCCAGTTCCTTCACCGGCTTTCTGAGTTTCTTTCTGTTTCTGGGCTTCGGATACTTTGACCCGTTTCACGCATTCATCTCCGCGATCCTGTTCCAGTTCATCACGCTCTGCCTGCGATCTTCACAGCCTCTGCAGGTGCCGCAGGAATTCGACCTGCACAACTCGGTGTCATGGAAAAAAGCGATGTGGGGACAGCTGATGATGGTGATTCACGGTGTCGCAATTCTGACCGCCGGCATTGTGATCAGCAGCTTCGGTGTTACGACAGTTTTCGTCCACGACGACCTGGAATTTATGCAGACCACACGTGCGGCACTTGTGCAGGCCAATTCGCGACTTGTTCCCCTTGTGGCGCACGACCGCGCGAGCTTCGGCGGCATGCTGATGTCGACCGGCGTAACCGTTTTACTGGCGTCACTGTGGGGCTGGCAGCGAGGGCGCCGCTGGCTCTGGTGCGCATTGGCTGGATCGGGGACGGTCGCCTACGTCACCACCATCTCCATTCATTGGTCCGTCGGGTACACCAGCCTGCTTCACCTGTTGCCGCCCTACGGCGGGTTGTTCTTTCTGTGGCTGGCAATGCTGCTGGCCAGGGAGTGGATGTTTGAAGACGCGACGATTCGTTCAGAAGATGTTGCCTGAATCTGTCGTCGGAGAGGGCCTTCGATTCATCGAACCAGTTGCCTGTTCGTGAGCAAATCCATCTGCCGGATGCAGCAGTCTTCAAATTGACGGAACCAGTTCTGGCTCGTGGGGCAACCGCTCTGCCATTGAAACACGTCAACCGCGGCCATGAGTCAGCGAAATTCGCTGTGAGCCGTCAGTCTCCCCAGCGTTCCATCAGCCCGCCATAGGCATCGGTACGTCGGTCTCGAAAGAACGGCCAGTGTGTTCGGGCGGTGTTGATCAATGAAAGATCGCAATCCATCACAAGATTCTGCTCGTCTTCATGTGATCCCTGGGACAGCACGTTGCCATAGGGATCAGACAGAAACGATCCACCCCAGAATTCGATTTCACCTTCCCGCCCAACACGATTCGGCGCGGCAACAAACAGTCCGTTGGCGATCGCGTGGCTGCGGAGCATGGTCTGCCACGCCGCATACTGGCTGGCACCAAATTCTTCCTTTTCGCCGGGAATCCATCCGATCGCGGTGGGATAGAACATCAGCTCCGCACCCTGCATGGCCGTCAGCCGAGCGGATTCCGGAAACCACTGATCCCAGCAGATACACACGCCGATCCGAGCGTACTTTGTGTCGAAGGCCTGAAAACCCAGATCTCCAGGCGTGAAGTAGAATTTTTCGTAATACAGAGGGTCATCGGGAATGTGCATCTTGCGGTACAGTCCCGCCGTCGAACCGTCAGCGTCAATCACGACGGCCGAGTTGTGATACAGGCCGGGCGCGCGTTTCTCAAACAGGGGTACCACGACGACAATGTCCAGCTCTTTCGCGATCTGAGAGATCACCTCCGTTGATGGACCGGGAATCGTTTCCGCCAGATCAAATTGGGCATGGTCTTCTGACTGACACGGATACTGAGAATTGAAGATTTCCTGCAAACAGATCACGCGTGCACCGGCAGCTGCGACGGTACGAACACGTTCGACAGTGCGCTCAAGGTTCACGCCTGGATCCGGGCAGCACGTCGCCTGAATAAGACCGACAGCTACGTGATGGGTGGAATCAATTGGCACTTGAGTTTGTATTATTGGAGAAGCAGATGTCAACAGGCTGACGCAGGGAACGGCGCCCGCAGGCTATCCATGCTTTCGTATCACGTCAACGCGGCTGGCATCCTGTTTCGGAGTGCCATATTCAGAACTTTCGGCCGAGCCGGTGGTATGAGGAAATCCCCTGGAAGCGGTCGCCGTGCAAGCGATAAGCGCTAGCGAGTGGGGCTTGTGCGTTTGTGAAACACACTTGAATGCGCGGCGTGCTGGTATCCAGAACAACAATGCCTCGTGTGTGGTCATCAGTAGATCCGGGGCATTACGGTCGAGAGTCAGATAACGCCCGGTTTCAGCGCATGAAAAAGCCTCGGCAAATCGCCGAGGCCTGTCTTGATCGGACTGTCGTCAGCGTCGTCGCTTTTCTTAGTGATGACCCTTCTATTCGCCTCGAGGTCGTGAGTCGCAGCTGATGTCGTAGCTGCTATCGCATTCGTCTCTATAGTCCTGAAATATACTGCCGTGGACATGGCCCTTCTTACCGCTCGCAAGGCTGTAATAATACGATTGGTTGGCGCTACCAACTGCTGAACCAAGGTCTTCCAGTTCCTGGTTGACGCCAAATGACAGTTCTGTCAGCCCGACAATGACTCCCAGCACCAGAATGGTGCCGACAAGCACGATTTCTGCTGAAACAATGAAGCCGTTTTCGTCGTTCCTGAGTGCGGTGAAGATGTTCATGGCTGGTCTCCTGTGTTCGCTGTTTTGGTGTTCAGTGACGTGAACCTGTTTCGCATCGCTGTTAACAGGATGTGAAGCAGGCTTGATGCCAAACGTGGCAAATGAACCACCACGCCGACACCGATTCGCCGCAAACCACTTACACAACACGACTTATGGACATTCAAACAATCCGGCCCGCCACATTCGTGGATGCCCGTGGTCCGCGGCGTGTTGACTTCCGTCAACACAAATCAACATTACGATGCCCCTGAGCAACTTTTGTCGCCAGTACTTCCAACTTCAAACCTCAAATACATGTACATATGACTGACACCCGGCCCAATATTCTGTGGTACTGCACAGATCAGCAACGCTTTGACACGATCGCTGCCCTTGGCAATGAATACGTACAGACACCGACCATCGACCGGCTGGTGGGCGATGGCGTGGCGTTCACCTCTGCTTACTGTCAAAGCCCGATCTGCACACCAAGTCGTTCCAGCTTTATGACAGGCATGTACCCCAGCCGAGTCCACAACACTCGTAACGGCAACGACACGTTTCCCGATCATCCGCCACTGGTCAGCAAACTTCTGGCAGACAGCGGCTACGACTGTGGCATGGTTGGAAAATTTCATCTGCAGAGTTCCGGCTACCGTACAGAGCCGCGACTGGACGACGGTTATTCGTTCTGGAAGTTCAGTCATGCTCCGCGCGACGATTGGGAGATCGGACATGACTACGCCGACTGGGTCCGGACGCAGGGCGGTAATCTGGATGCCATGCGAAAATCGGATGAACGGGTCGATCCGGAACTGCATCAGACGACGTGGGCCACGGATATGGCGATCGAGTTTCTCGATCGCGAACGTTCCGGCCCGTGGATGCTGAATGTCAACATCTACGATCCTCATCCACCGTTCGTTCCTCCAAAGTCCTACGCTGATCGCTTCAACCCCGACGACATGCCCGGTCCATGGTTTCAGGAAAGCGATCTCGCGCAGCAGGAAAAATTCAAAGACATCGATTTCCAGGACGAAGTCCGTACGCCCGAAGACCATAAGGCGAAGGAAGCCCAGGCGCTGTACTACGCGATGATTGCTCAGATCGATGACCAGTTTGCTTTGCTGCTGAAAGCGATCGATGATGCCGGACAGACGGAAAACACGGTCGTCATCTTCACCAGCGATCACGGTGAGACGCTGGGCGATCATGGACTGATGTACAAGGGCTGCCGATTTTACGAAGGGCTTGTGCGCGTGCCCTTGATCTTCCGTTGGCCAGGTAAAATCAAGTCGAACCTTCGCAGTGATGCTCTTGTGGAACTGCTCGATCTGACAGCGACAGTGATCGAACTCGCCGGACTGGATCAGCCGGACTACATGCAGGGGCGATCATTGCTGCCCATTCTGAAGGGCGAAGCAGAACCGTCGCACTTTCGCGATTCCGTTCGCTGCGAGTACTTCGATGCCCTGGACCCGCACTTCACCGGCGGCAGCGGTACGTTTGGCACGATGTATCGTCGAGGCCAATGGAAACTTGTCGTCTACCACGGACACGGACTCGGGGAACTCTACAACCTGGAAGCTGACCCGCGGGAATTTAACAACCTGTGGGACGACCCGGCCCATTCCGAGGTCAAAGCACAATTGGTGTGCGAGAGTTTTGACCAGCACGTACTGCTGACAACGGACGTGGGCAGCCAAAGAATCGCGCCGATGTAAGCTCGGTGGCGCTCGACCGGTCTCATCAGACAAAGAGACTTCCTCACTCGCAAATCGCTGACCGTTGGGTCAGACTCTCACTGCCCTGTTCATCCATCCATCATGCCCGAACCATCCTCACTTCCCACGAACCCCAAAGAACTTGCTCACTTCGGCAAGCTGGAGTTGGTTGCGCGGCAACTGGTTGAAGGGCTGATGATGGGTCGGCATCGCAGTCCCTTCAAAGGGTCCAGCGTCGAATTCGTTGAACATCGCGACTATCACCCGGGTGACGAAATTCGTCACATCGACTGGCGCGCCTACGGCAAAACCGGTCGTTATTACGTCAAGGAATTTGAGAACGAAACAAATCTTCGCGCCCAATTGCTGGTTGATGTCAGCGGCAGCATGAATTATGCGGGCAGCACAATCAGCAAATTTGAATACGCTCGGTTGCTGGCAGCATCGTTGGCGTGGCTGCTCTTCGGACAACGCGACTCTGTGGGACTGGTGACATTCGATTCAGACGTGAGGGACCAGTTGAAACCGTCGAGCAATCGTGACGCATTTCGGCGCATGATGCATGTCCTGGAATCAGTGACGCCGGGCGAAGACACCAGCGTGGCAGACGTCATCGAAACCGTGCTGCCGTCAATTCAGCGGCGCAGTCTGGTGATCCTGATCAGCGACTGCTTCGACAGCATCGAATCGCTGGAGGCTGTGTTGCAGCGACTGCGTCACGGTCACCACGAAGTGGTCATTTTCCGTATCGCCGCGCCTGAGGAAATTGAGTTTCCCTTCGACCGACCAACTCAGTTTCGCAACCTCGAAAACATCGATCATCGCCTGTTGGTCGATCCGGCTCGTTTGCGGAAGGAATATCTCCGGCAGTACAACGAGTTTTCGACCGGCCTGGAAAAAACCTGCGGAACGCTGGGCATTGACTATCGCGTAATTCGCACGTCGGACCCGCTGCAGACTGTCGTTGGCGCATGGCTGGCCGAACGAATGGCAATGCAGGCCTCGCGCCGCTGAATCCTCCTTCTACGGAAATAATCATGTTACGCACTCTTGCACTATTCGCCGTTTTCGCCGCCACCATTTTTGATGCTGCTAAAGCGAATGCGGATGATCAGTTGGTAGTGCAGCCTGCCGCCGCTGGAATGTCCGCCAGGAAGCTGGCACGCGTCGATCGAATTATGCAACGGCTTGTCAAAGACGGACAACTGCCCGGGGCAGTTGTCCTGGTGTCCCGACACGGACAGATCGCACACCTCGAATCCTACGGATACCGAAACATCGAGAACAAAGTGCCGATGACGGACAACACCATTTTTCGAATCTATTCGATGACCAAGTCGTTGACCTCGGCTGTCGTGCTGATGCTCGTGGAAGACGGAAAACTGAACCTCGATGCCCCGGTCAGCCAATTTATACCTGAGTTTGCTGACGTAAAGGTACACACCAACAACGGCGGTCGAACGCCAAAACGGCCGCCTACGGTCCGTGACCTGTTGAGACACACGTCCGGTCTGACCTACGGCCTGTTCGGCGATTCCGCCGTCGACCGAGAATACCGTGACGCACAGGTTCTGTCGCCGGACGATGATCTGCCAGCTTTCTCAGTGAAGGTCGGTCGTCTGCCCCTCGAATTCGATCCCGGAACGCAATGGAAATACAGCGTTGCCAGCGATGTTCTTGGCCGAATTATTGAAGTCGTTGCTGACGCATCATTTGAAGAGGTGTTGCAGGACCGACTTCTGACACCATTGAAAATGGTTGACACCGGATTTCATGTTCCGGATGAAAAGAGTGATCGTTTTGCGACTGTCTATTCAGCAGATGAGTCAGACGAATTGAAAGCGGTCGATCTGCCGGAAACCAGTTCGTTTCGGAAGGCTCCAAAGTTCTTATCCGGTGGCGGTGGCCTCGTCTCAACAATCCACGATTATTTTCGGTTTCTGTTGATGATATCTCACGGAGGCAGCTACGAAGGTGGTCGACTGTTGTCGCGGGAATCGATACGGCTCATGACAACCAATCAGCTGTCTCAGGACGTAAAGTGGATTCGGTTCGGGGATGACATTCGTCACGGCGTCGGTTTCGGACTTGGTTTTTCTGTTCGACAGGAGATGTCGAAGTGGGATCCCGACGGACGAATTGGCGAGTATGGCTGGGGCGGCGCAGCCAGCACTCACTATTGGATCTCACCAAAGGACGACCTGATCGTCATAACAATGGAGCAGGTAAAGCCATACTCCTTCCTGACCGAGCGGGCCATCAAGAAGGCCGTTTACGACGCCATCGAATAGTCCGTGTCTGTGCTCGGCTTTTAAGAGTTTACTGAGCCTCGTGATTCGTTCCGGATCATGGTCCGGCCGGTTCGCCAGACTGCGCGTGTCATTCACGGTCAGGCATCAGTGGCCTGCGCTGCAGGTGAGGCTGAGAAAATCGCCGTTGCGGCTGCACAACATTAAACTGGTGCAGTTCTTGTACAGAACTGCGGTGGCAGAGACACGTTCAAGGTCTGCTCGATTGCGCCCGAGGTACGTACGTAAAAGAAGCACCGGGCGACTCGAAGGGGAGAAGAGTCGCTCGATGCCTCAGACGGATTAGACGAAGAAGCCTTCGCCTACGGAGAGTATCCGTGATTTCGGTTGGTATTGGGGTCGCGGACAATTTACGACCGGTCGTCGCGGTGCAGGCAATAGCCCGACGATATTGCTTCTCAGCAAATCATCAATAAGTCGGCAGTGCGTCGATGGGAGCCATGGCTGTTACGGGATAGCCAGCTCCAGGAGCAAATGCAGTCTGCGGACCAGGTGCAAAGGCTGACGGATATCCGCCACCCTGGACGCCACAGCCGCCGCCACAACTGTTACAGCCACCGCCGTATCCACCACCATAGCCATGCATGAGGCAACAACCGGTCATCGAGCACATCAACAATAGACCAGTACAAAACATTACAAAACGGTTCATCGGGTTGCCTCCAGAGGTCTGCCGTGATTGGTATCCGAACGGATGTTGGCAGTGGGGGGAGAGAAGAGAGAGTTTGAAGTTCAGGACTTCCAAACCGACCAGCCGTTGTGAGAGAAAAGGTGGCTGGAGTGAGGAGAAGAAGTCAGGAAGGATTCGTGAGGAGATACGGAAAGGAGTCACAGTTGACCTGCGACACCGGGAAACTACGAGAACCGGTGAAATGGGTCAAGACGTCTTTCGTAGGTGGCGATTCTGCGGCAGTTCAGCGATTTTGCTGACGCACGTTGCAGTATTCTTTGTCGAGCCGAAAAAACATTAAAGATTCTAAAACTCATCCGTGAGTTTTCAGAGCTCGTCAACATTACTGCATGATTTCAGAGAAGAACGGTCACCCACCTCGGCACATGAGAACCGGCATAAAATGCCGATGCTTCACATTGCCTGGCACGACGGAAGACACTTCTTAACCCAAAGCAGCAGCGAGAACGCTTCGGTAACACTGATCCTGGATGACGCGCTGGGCCGAGTGGTGGGCAAGTGTGACCACATGCAGTTAGCCGGGCGAATACGTGCCGATGGCCGCATGCTGAGGGTCATCAAACGCGACCGCTCGGTGAGAGACAAGGCGGCAGCGATCGCAACGAAAGTGAAACTGTCGAAACGGTTCTCTGGAAGGTGCCGGGCTGGAAGGCGCAACCCAGTCCCTGCCGCAGCCCGGGCAGAGTCGATTATTCTCCGTCTCGAAGTCGCCCCAGTGTCTCAACAGGTAATAGAAGACGGGCCGTTCCACCACATCTTCGACTTCTCTGCACAGCGTTCTGCCCTTGTCTGACAAGTCGCTGTCCGGGTCAGCCAACTGTCTGTAGGCATCCAGTTCCAGTGCGGCACTTTCGAACCAGATTCGATCGTGACAGGTGTAGGAATCGGACCATGTGCACAGTCGTTCCCTCTGCCGATCATTCACCGGCAGAAGATGAAGCGGAATGGGTGTGCCTCGATCACCATGAACAACCGGACTGGCAACGTCGAATGCGTGAGTGAAAAGGTAAAGCGATGATGCAGATTTCCACGACGGCACTCGCGCGGCAGCTTCATCGTCCAGAATTTCCCAAACCGGATTGCAGCCGAACTGGCGCCGCACGTTGGCAAGGTCACGCCGCCCCCACTTCGATAGATACCTGTCGGAGGCGGCGTTCCGATGTGACAGGTAGGTGTAGACGCAGAAGGCTCCATCATGCCAGCCGGTAAGATGATCGCCGCAGACCTGCCCGTTCTTCACCAAGGCGCCAAGATAAGCCTCCGCGGCCGCCACCAGTTCCGCTTCCTCATGTTCGAAGTGAGGAGTGAAAGTTACACGCGCAAGCAACATCCGTGATCCCTGCCCCCAATGCGGACCTGCCGCATTGGGTAACTACATTGCAGACGAGCGGAGAATCTCTTTCGACAACGTCACACAGAGTGCCAGGCAACATCGCTGTTACTACTCTGTTCCGAATTCGCTGTCCGCCACGGCTTAGATTTCGTAGTCCGATTCACCGTCGCTGTTGCCACCAAATGACTTGCGAAATGCTGCCGCCTGCGCTTTGATTGTGGCATCAGGACCGGCCAGTTTCAGATAGTAGACGCCCTTGCCCTGCAGCACCAGAATGACACCCGTCATTCGATAACCCGGGGCAGACTCCGTTTTTCTCAGGAACGGTGGTCCGATTGGTTTCTTGTACGTCCCGGTAATGTTGGCGAAATAATAATCGTTGTCTCCCGCTTTGCCTTTGGTCACCTTCGAAGTGCGCCCCTCGCCGGAAAACTGCCCGATCCAGCGTGAGATATTGTCAGTGACCTTACCACCACCACCCGCAAAGTTAAAAATCGTCAACTCGCCTGCGTCTGAGTCACCCTTCGCAGCGGGAATGATGTACGTGGCCAGTCGCATGCTGCTGGTGCTGGGCTTCAATTTCCACGTTGCCGGTATCTTCAGCGTAAGGTCCTTCAACTTGACCTCCGTAGTCTTACCTTCCCCATCTTTGGGTGCGTCGTCGGCAAACGAAGAAGAGACAGTGCCCATGACGAGCAACAACAGCAGACAATTGGTGATTCTATTCACGATGATCTCCAGCGAATTTAGTGATGTTTTGAAGGCGGCATGGCCGCAAACAGGTGAAACCGTGTTTGGCGGTCTATTCGAGCTACCGGCTCGAAGTGTGTAGGCCCGTTACCATCGGTCATGGCAGAGGTGCGAGAAGCACGGACCGTTGTTTTTCCGAAAGACGCCAATATGGCCGAACTGACGAATTGTTGGTACCTGGCGGACGGGTTTCAACTGAGGAAGGAGTTTCTTCTCGCGTGTGAGTTCGGCGTCGTGAGCCTTTGTGCGCGAAGGCCCATCTGATAGTTTTCGTTCAAAATGGACCACGACAGCGAATTTCGCTGACTCATGGCCGCGGTTGACGCGTTTTTTCAGCAGAACGGCTGCCCCCGCGAGCGAGAACCGGTTCACGAAAATAAGTAAACGGCTTCAATTGGACGGCGCTAGTGCGTCGTCAATCTTTAGTTCAGGGGTTGGTTCGTTTAACGGTGAGCCGTAGGCGACTTCGATTTGGCCCGAAAAACCGACGCCTCCGGCTCACCGTTAAACGAATCAAGAGGCGCTGACCAACTGCAGCACACATCAGCGTCGAAATGTTGGCCGAATTAAGGACAAATCACAGCATGGCAGCCATCAAAATAGTCGCGGGTGAAACAAGAATCGGATGGATTGGAACAGGCGTCATGGGCGCCAGCATGTGCGGTCATCTGATGAACGCCGGATTTTCGGCCACGGTGTACTCCCGCACAAAATCAAAATCACAACCGCTGCTGGACAACGGCGCTGCATGGGCGGAATCACCAAAAGCGGTTGCCGAGAAATCGGACGTGATCTTCTCAATCGTTGGGTTTCCTCACGACGTACGATCCGTGTTGCTGGGTGACGATGGTGCTCTGGCGGGTGCGAGTGAGGGCAGTGTGCTGGTCGACATGAC
>JAPYTO010000171.1 GCA_029941865.1 Fuerstiella sp.
TACATACCTCGCGAAAGTCCTGTTCGGCAAATGACTTAGCGTGCAATCCCCCTGACGTCCAACCCCATGCAGAAACTGTTCGCTGAATGGCCGGTCAGCATCCCTCGCAAAGGCATTGTTATTACCGCGCACGGCGAAACAATTCAGTTTGTGGAATTCATGATCACCGGTGAATTGCTGCTGCTGGAACGCCAGACACCCGATGTCTCCGGAGCACGTCGCGTGATTCTGGATTTCGACAACATCGCAACCACGAAGATTCTGGATGCCATTGAAATGTCGCGATTCACAGCCTTTGGATTCCGCGGTCCGGCCGGAATCATGTCATAGGTCGCTGGAATCCCGAACGTGCTCGAATAACCACGCATTGGAATACGCGCACCACCGCGTGGCCGTTGCCCGACTGATGTTCAACGTTTTTTCCGCTTCTGCTTCGTTCAGGCCGGAAAAATAACGCAGCCGCACCAGCTCAGCTTTTTGTGAATCCTGCTGCTCAAGCTGCGCCAGAGCTTCATCCCGTGCCAACAGGTCGTCGTCTGGTGCCACAACAGACGCGATGATGTTCAGGTTCGATATGTCGACCCTGTGGTGATCTCCGCCGTGGCGAACGCGTTTCTTCCGCCGAGCCTGCTCAACCAGAATCCGCTGCATCGCGATGGCCGCAGCCCGGAAAAAATGCCGGCGGTTTTCCCAGGTCGGCGTAGTGCTGCCCAACAACCGCAGAAAAGCCTCGTGCACCAGCAGCGCCGTGGCCTGCAGCGTCTGCCCGGAACGTTCCTGTTGCATGTATCCTGCGGCCAGTAGGCGCAGCTTGTCGTACATCAGCGGCAGCAGGTCTGAAGCGACAGCCCTGCCCTCATCAATCTGGTGCAAAATGACGGTCACATCTGTCGTTTTCAGACTCAAAACTCAATTCACGCGGCAGGTACACCGTGCAGAAAAGCGAATACGGGACAAGACGGTTCAACATGATGATGAGTCTCACCTCAAGAGCGTGTTGATTTCCTCGAAGATTGCTTTTTGACCATCAACATCATCGGCCTTGCTGTTCACCAGTTCCACGTATTTCACCGCAGCCTCCTGGAAGTTTTTCTCCTGCTCCGTCGGAGTCCCTTTCGATTTTAGATACTCAACCACTGTTCTTGTCTCAACGCGGACGCGGCTACCGTAATCCTTCCATTTCTCCTCCGTAATGGCCCCACTCAGTAAACCGACGTATTCAACTCCCAATGGCTGCAGTTTCGCGGCGACATCCATCGAACGGCCGGGCAGCAAAATCATGCCGGTGAATACAGCAGTAAGCAACACGAAGACGATGGCAACTCCGCCAATAATCCCCAGAACTTTCGGTTCCGGCATGCTGAAGCCTCCGCCGGTTTTCTTTGGCGGACGCGTTGGACATACCGGAGGAGCACCGGGCGGCGTAGATTTTTGCGGTGACGTCGGCATGCCGCCACTCGTCGACCGAGTTGCAACGGCCGGCATTGATGCCCCGCCTGCGACGGGAGCCACTGTTAATCTCTCGTTCGCGGTTGTTCTGTCAGAGGACGCGCCTGCGGCCTCTGACGTCTGTGCAGGAACAGCCACCGCACTCTTTTTCGGCCGATCGGATACGTCGCGAACTTTGCCGTCCTCTGTAAAGAGCTCGGAAAAAATCTCCTGCAGAAATTCGTCCGGCTTCGCCTTGCGCCGCCTTTTCTTCCTTGTGGGTGTTGTCTCACACGGAGTCGTGCCCGTTGTCGGCATGTTCGCCGTATGCGCCGCAATGCCGGACGCCTGGGGAGACGTTGCGGCAGATCCTTCCGTCGTCGTCGCCGACAGCGCTGATACAGCACGGGCTGTTGGCTTTGTTGCCGATCGTCGCAACGGTGGACTGCTTTGCCGTTGGTCCGTGGTTGCCGCCGTTCGACTGGCAGCAGTGCCGATCGCAACTGCAATATCGGGAATCACGTCCGGGGAACACCATTCACCGTCCTCGCCGCAGCGAATCTTCTCATCCGAGATCAAGGCTCCGGATTCTGCCATTTTCACCAGACAGGAAACCGGCATTGGTCCAAAGATCTGGCCCAAAGTCTCGACGTAGTACTCCGAATCGCTCTGCAAACCATGCGAAACTATTTCCGAAGAGTCAGCATCACGAGTCGGTTCGTTTTCCTCAAACACAAAATTCAATTCAGACATATCCGTAATTTCGGATGACGCATGATCGGTCACTGTCTGCGACATTTGTTCCGCTGTGCCCCACTCGGTCGAACCGTCCGCGCGCACAAGATCGTCCGGCCCCAGCGTTCCGTCGGCACACAACTGCGCGATCTCCGAGGCCGTGACGGGGCCGAACTCTTCGGAAAAAATCCTGTAGTACCACGCGGTCTCATTCATCACTGCAACTCCAATGCGGCCGCCGCGCTACGGCCCGCCGTTAGTCTGATTGCTTTGATTGATCTTCCGACATGCCAAGAATCCAGTCACGAATCAGAGAGTTCGACTCTTCGTGGACAAGGCTGCGGCCGATGTTTGGCATGCGTGCACCCGGCTCTTCACTCTCAATCCGAAACATCAGAATCGACTCATCCGGTCTGCCCGGAACAATGTCATATCTGCGACCACCCGAGCCCTTGCCTGCTGCGACCGGTGACTTGAATACGCCGTACTTTCCGGGATTTTTCTGAGTCGACGACAGATCAAGGCCGGACGTCCTGGCCGATCCTGCCGAGTTATGACAGTGGGCGCAATTGACCTCCAGCCATGCTCTTGCACGATGTTCGAGCGACGCACTGTCGGGGTCGTCAAAGTCAGCAAGAACGGGGCGCAGTTCCTGCGCCGGAGCACCATTCAGAATGCCGCTGGTCACCCAGTCCTCAAGCTGATTCGACATACCGTGTTGCGGTCCCGGACCGTTAAGATTCCTGGCTGTCAGACCCAGAGGAACGAAACGACCATTGCGGCTGTGACAACTCAGACACTGGTTCGCGTTCGGCACCTGATATCTGTTGCTGTAATGAACTCCGTCTTTGCCCTCCCACACGACATTGACAACACCACCTCCGAGTTTCAAGGTTGCGTCAGACTGGTCGTCGTGCCAGATGTAGGAGTAGCCGTACCAGCCCGACGGTTCCCGCAGTTGAATTCGCGTCTCGATAAACCGTTCTGTCTGTGAAGTGCCGACAGCGGAAACAGGGTACGCAAATGTTTTTGCAATCACAGTGTCCACAGGAAACTCGAACACGTCCGTATCCTGCCACTGAATCTGCTTGCCTTTCGGGAGTTTGATGTAGCGATGTTTGACGGCATAGTCCGAAAACAACGGCGTATTAACGTCAAATGAAATCACATCGGCAGCCGGAACCCACTGACCGCCGGAACGGTCAAACAGGCCCCACCCGGACAGTTTTTCGGGAGCGGCCCGATACACCGCGACAGCCGGATTGCCGTTAGGTGACGGTACCGAATGTGGCCTCAACTTCACTGGTTTGACCGGCGTCAGCTCCGCTCCATACGGTTTCAGATCACGGTCGATCCTGTACTTTCCGGAAACAACATTCTCTGGTGACAGGTCGCCGATGTTCACATTCGCAAACGTCGCTTCCCCGTTGTCGCGAATATACCCCGGCAGTTCCCCGTCGTTCACTCCTTCCGGTTTCAGCAGTCCATCAAACAGGATATCCGGCAACTGTCCTCCCATAAGCGGCGAAAGCAACGTCCCAATCCGTCCCACCGGCTTCCAGCCTCCTTCTGAGATCCTGTTGTCATGAATTGAGAATGCCTCAGGAAACGGGTCGTATTCTTCATCATTGATTTTTCGTTCCGTGATGAGAAAACTGACCACGATAACATTGCTGGTTTGATGGTTCGTAATTTCGTTGTCAAAGATCTCGACGTGGTCGGTAGCCATCAACATCACGCCCGAGCCTGACGGTACATCAGCCACCATCGTACCTTTGGGGGCAAAGTTCTCGTGGTTGTTTCCGACGACCCTGTTCCTGAAAACGCGAACGTGCCCTCCGTTTTTCAAAGTGAGGCCTGGCAGATCAAAGACCAGAATTCCTCCGGTGTTGTCCACGGCCGTATTGTCGAACACGTCTGCCCGCAGCGTATTCTCAATCTCTATTCCGGCAACGTTATGACGCGCGTAGCATCCTCGGACAATTACGTCCTGCGACTGACCAACGTATATACCGGCATCCGAAGCTCCGATTGACACACAATCCTGGATCAGTACGTTTTGGCACTCAACAGGATAGATGCCATACGCGCCATTTGTTGATTTTGGTCCGGCAGTCCACTCAACACGAACGTTGCGGAACGTGACGTCTTTTGCTCCCAGGACTTTGATGGCGTTGCCGACTGTGTCCTCCACTGCCAGGTCCTCGATCACAAACGCGTTTCCAGTCGCCACAATTCCACTGCTGCCGGCCACCTGTCCGCGAAATGACAAAACCGTCTTGTCACGTCCAGCACCACGAATGGTCAGATTGTCACAAACAATGTTCAGCTCTGATTCAAATTCGTAGTTGCCGGCGCGAAGTTCTATCACATCGCCGGGTACGGCGTTGATCAGGGTGGCCTGCAGTTCGTACGGAACGTTTTCTCCCGGCTGAAACACACTTGTTGTGGGGACCATCCTCCTGTCCGCCTGGTCCGCCTGGTCAGCCGATTCGGCGACGGGCAGAGTCGTTGCTGCGAACACAAGACACGCAGCAGCAGAGATGAACGTCGGACCGGCCGAAGAACGTTGCACGAACAGACTCCTTTTTCAGAGTTGAAAAATGAAATATCATTCGGACTGAACGAGCTGGCTGAAACCTCTATGTATCAGACGGAACAGCAACAGATCAACGGAATGATTTTCATCCCATCAGAGCCGCAGAAAACAACCCGGGCAGCCGAAACATCGACGGACGATGATATAACTGCACCAACCTGGTCGCCACATCGACAGACCTGCTGTGCGACGGAAACCAGACGGGGCGGGGAAAATTAACCAATGGACCTTCCAGAACAGTCTTCTCGACGCGATCAAGAAGATAAGTGTTATGCACGTTTCCGATGCCACTCTGAACATTGTCCAGTGTAGCCCCCGGATACCCACCCCACGGTGGACTGACGAGTCCGTAGGCAAGACCGGACCACTGATTGATGCAGACAGAACCGTAACGCAAATCTGTCAGGCAGCGTTCAACCGCATCGGGCTGCTGGCTGCGAAAGCGGGGGGGAATTGAGACAGACGCACAAAGTGTCCCTGTCATGCGATCGTTCACAAAGTCGGTCGCCACCTGCAGGAACTGCGCCGGTGATGTCGCATCCAACTGAGTCTCAGCACACACGCAGACAAAAGATTCTTCCCGAAAAAGGTCCGGCCGCTCATCGATACTCTGATCTGTCAAAAGCGTCCACGGGAGGCAACCGTTCGGATCGGCTGGAGCAGCGAAGCCGGCGAAACGCTCGAATCGTTCTGTAGCACCAGGATAATAGCCAGGCCGAGCCGGTGTTGCGGACAGATAACGCTGCAGGAGATCCAGAAAAAGACCGCGTTGTGGCCAGTTCTTCCACGTCACGATCACCTTTGTCGCCAGACAGTTAAATGATGAGTTATTCGTGATTGACGCTGCGACATGCTGCGCCTGAGACTGCAGCTGCGATGTCTTGTATTCTCCAGGCACAATTATCCACGGCGTTACGTTTCCAAGTTCGCTGGTCACCGCCTTTTTCAGAACCGGGTCGTTGTCCTGCTTCCGGCGGCACCGTTCGGCCGCGTCGCCTCCCCAGACAATGACTTCGTGCGTTGCCGCAGAGCCAGTGATGTGCACATCGTCGACCAGGTCGTGATGAATCATCTCGCTGCCGACGTCCGGCCCACCCGTAAGAATGCGTAACAGACCGGCCTTGATCAACGGAGCGAGCGCCCGTTCAAAGATCGGTGCCAGGTATTCGTTCACGGGATTCATCTTCAGCAGAACGCACCTGCGTTCGAACATGATTTTGTTCAGACTGTCCGTTGCCGGAATGGAAGAAACATTTCCAGCACCAAGAATTCCCGTTACTCCTGCCAGCTCTTCGTCAGCGGCCACCCGGGCAAGTGTTCCGTGAATTTCCTCAGGATCCACACCCCGCCGCAGCCTCACTGAGCCACGAATCCCCATAAACGTAAGGCTGTCATAAAAACCTTTCGTCGGAAACACCGGAACCGAAAGTTGATTGTCAGACAGCCATACGGGTCTGCCTGTCAGTCTGGGACACCCCTGCGTCTGAATGTCGGTCAGAGTCTGAATTGTCAGCTGCAACTGACGAGCAACAACGGCTGGCCCGCTAAGCATGTCCTCGGCACGGATCGACGACGTCGCTGGCAGGCCTTTGGCGACGGCTGCACGTTCGGCCCATTCCAACGCATTTTCGTAAACAGTGTCGATACACCGACGACAAATCTGAATACGAGCTGCCACGGAAAGTGTGTTTCCAGCCCCTTTGGTCAGATCCCGCGCCGCTGCAGCGACATTTTCACATGGATTGTTTCTGCGGTCCATCTCGGTTGCCTCATTGCTGCCGATGGAACATGGCGTCGGAACAACACAGAAGCGCAGGCACATGGCCAACCATGATGGTTGGCCATGTATGCGGTCATCTGATTACAGCGTTTTTGGCGACCTAAAACTCTCCGACAACTTCTCCGTTTCCGCGAGTGCCAAGTGCGTTGTAAACACCCTGATCAATATTTTCAGAGATGAAACGCCCTGACCCGTCACCCAGCAGGAACTGGCCGCCGCCCACATGCGGGCTGCGAAAGTTACTGGTGTAGTCACCTGCAGAATTGCAATTGCCCAGATCGCCATCGTCATAGACTGTTTCGACGACGGGGTTCTTATTCAGTGCCCACACGGTCGTGCCGTAGTTTCCGGCGGTCGTGTATCCGGAAAGGGACTGAATATTCAGTGGGTTAGGCTGGGGAGCAATCCAGCCCTGCTGTACACGTCCTGCAGGGGCGGGAATCGGCATGTTCGGCGCGGCACCGGCAGCAACTTCCCATGCCCCGCCGGTAGCCCCTTCGCCAACACAGAGCGTGTTGCTCGAACCGTCGGTGATGTCCCGGAACTTGGTCTTCAGATTGATCCCGAACATTCCGACATTTCCGCCGGACGCAGAAGTCAGACACCATCCCTGAGTGGCCCCTTTGCTCAGAAGATAGTTAATGGAACCTATCTCCGTGCCAATGGGGTAATTTGCCAGTACAGGGTTTGTATCGACTTCCGGCCCTACATTGGATGGACACAGATAGGGCTTAACGACGGTTCTCGCGGCGGCCGGAGACTGCGCTTCCCATGGCAGTTCGCTGACGTACAGGTTCAGCAGGTTCGATTCTTCCAGAAACGGCAAAATGGAAGCAAACGCTCCGATGGAGATATGGACGCCGAATTGTGGAGGACCGGGGGGTTGGGGTCTTGCCGTGCCGCCGAGGGGAAACATCAGATAAACGTCGTGGTAGTTGTGCATGCCCAGCCCAATTTGCTTCAGATTGTTCTTGCACTGAGTGCGGCGGGCGGCCTCGCGAGCCTGCTGCACGGCCGGCAGCAAGAGCGCGATGAGTATTGCGATAATTGCTATCACGACCAGCAGTTCAATGAGAGTAAAACCTTTTCTTTTTATGTTTTTCACGCTGTAAACTCCAGTCAAGAATAATGTGACGGTTTTCTTATAATGGCCCGTCCCCGGAATACTCGCGGGCGAGATCGCAATTTGAGACTCGCCCGTTCGTAAACCAACACGATTATTACTGTTCAGAAGCCAACGCGCTGCAGTCTCGGGACGTTCGTGACAAATTACAGGGTATATCAACGACGTGTTGAAATAATCACGATTCGTGATAATTCCTTGAGTTCTGCAACATTTCTGTTCCCGCTATGCATGCCGATGGCACTTCCGTGCAATTAGCTCCCGCAGCCCGTTCTACGAACTGTGATTGCTGGATGATACACATATATGATCAGCTAACTGAAGAAAGCTCTGTTTTGTGCAGGAAGGGTCTGCGTGGCACAGACATTTTCTTGAGAATCCTGAAGGTCCCTTCGCGATGTTCAGCCGTGGTTTCCGTGCCGCAGTAGGAGAGCTTGTTCACCGCGCAACGAAAAGCGGCGTCCTCTGAAAATCAGAGGACGCCGCCGACTATGCAGTGTGCAGTGCCCATCAATCTGTAGCACAATTGCCCGCACCGGACGTCATTTGAAGTCGAGATAGACCAGACGTCCGGGTATCAGGCGAACGAAACTAACGGCGTAGGGCTCCACATCTGCAGCTTCCCTGCGGGCTTCGATGCGCACGATGTTCTCTGTCCATGACACCAACGGCCGATCTGTCTCAAACAACCAGACTCCGCTGTCCATCCGGAATCCGCTCATTTTCTGAACCGACAGATACGCAATCTTGTCGTTATCCCTGACAGCCAGCATACCAAGTCGAGGATGTTTGTCTTCCGGGATCCTGTGCGACGTTTTCGTATAGGTTTTCCCAAGGGTTCCGGGCACAAGGGGGACCAGGCTGGAGCCCACGTCTGCACGACCGCACGATGGATGAATCGGATATCGCCGACCGTCTGCCTGTGCGGGATGCGGACGGTGAATTGGCATCGTATCTCCGTGACCGTACGCCCAAAGCGTGGAATAGTGACCATATGCAGCCACGGAACTCAGTCCATGGTACGGCGTCACAGGCATGGCGGCGTAACCTGCCGACGCGCCGCCATCACAATTACAGCCAGCCAGAGCCGGAATGCTCAATGCGAACATGACGGCGATCGCGATGGCGGTTTGACGTACTGTCTTCATGGGAACAAACTCTCCGGGCCTGGTACAGGCGATATTCGTCATTTGGAACATCTTGCGTGCTGAAAAACTAACATCTGACGACGCAGCAGGCCCTGGCAAAATCGAAACGCGACCACTCTTTCGTCGTGTTTTTCTAAAGTGGTACATGTTGCGAAGACCTGTGAAGCTGTGACGTTCAGGTGTTGCTGGTGGGGCTGACTTTTCCGGACGAACCACCCGGGAAACGCTGGCGCACATGGCATGCGATTGTCTCACGTATTTCGACCGCGGCTTTTCGCTGGATCGATGAACATGCCAACGCCGGTGTCCGATCTTCAATTCACCTGTAACCGGGGTGTTGCGAAGACACCCTTCACTCCCTAAAATCGCGTCAACGCCATGTGATCTTTTCCATGCAGCGGCCCGCGTTGTGCCGGTGCTGATCCATGGAATTCTGAGCTACTTCCAGCCACATTCTCTTTCGTCTGCCGACCGGTCTTTCTTATGCTTGCGCGTCACGAGTTATTTCCCAACGTGATCGAAATGAATTTTCAGGCGCGACGCAGGTTTGGCTGCTGCGTTTACCTGGTATTTTCGAAGAACGAATGGGCTCTCGTGGACATCGGCTATGAAGATACCGTCGACGAAATCATCGACATGATTCGACAGATGGATTTTCCGCTCTCCAACTGCCGATACCTTATCGCAACGCATGCCGATGCGGACCATGTTCAGGGACTTCAACGCGCTGCCGAACTGCTGCCAGGGTCGGTGACGGTGGCTCATCCCGCAGCGAAGAAAATCCTGGAAACGGGTGACCGTATCGCGTCATTTGCCGAGATTCCGGCACAGCAGATCTCTATTGAAATGCCGACGTTCAGTATTGCCAAAACGGCCACTGACGGAGACACCCTGGAATTGGGTGATCTAAAGCTGGATGTCTGGGATACACCGGGACACGCGACGGGCCAGCTGTCGTTTCGACTTGGCAATCTGCTGATGTCCGGCGACAATATTTTTCGAGATGGCTGCGTGGGCGGCATTGATGCTCACCACGGTTCCGACATTCCGGCCTTTATCGAATCGCTGAAACGAATTCAAAGCAGTGATGTCGAGTGGCTGCTGCCGAGCCACGGCCCCGCCTTCCCAAATAATCACGCATTGCTGCAAGCGACGATCGACCGATTGGATCAGTATCAGCACATGGCCGACTTTGGAACATGTGCCGTGGACTGGCCACTGCTGGACGAATGGGAAGATGAACTGGCGAAGGGCACGAATCCTGCCGGATAAACGGCCCGACGGGCAACGTCGTTTCCGCTGAACGCAGGAAATCCATATCGCACACGTGACAGTGAACGCGGCGCTCACATCAGGCGTCCACAGTGCCATGCCACGCGACTTCCGAAAAACACAGCACGGCTTCTCAGTCACGCTGGCTGGGTCGAGACCCACAAATCCGGTTGGCCGCGAAGTGGCGAAAGCAATCAGGACCACCGGCAGCGCCAGTGGTATGAGGAAGCCCACTGGAAGAGGCTGCAATACCAGCGATAAGCGCCAGCGAATGTGTCTCGTGTGTTTTGCAAGTACACTTGCTTGCGCTGTGAGCTTATATCAAGAACGGCAGAGCTTCATGAGTGCTCACCAGCAGAATTGGTGGTTTACGGTCGAGCACTGGCCCGCAGTGTGATTACGTGACTTGAGCCGCGAAGCGGCGGCAGAAAGTCTCGCATTGCTGCCGCCGCTTCGAGACTTTGTACTTGTGGGTAGCGATACAGTCTCGCCTCAGTCCCCGAACAACAAACGAATTGTCCACCCCAAACAAGTGAGTGACCTGCGACAGTCTCCCAAACTTAAATTCCGCCAAAGAACATAGTGAAATCGCTTGTGCCCGCTGATACGCTGCGGGACAGTTATCGATGGTTGCATCGTCCAGGGACGGAAGATGGCATTCGAGTTTCCAGTCCAACTCTTCACCTTCTGCGCGATCCGGAGAAAATCATGATTCGAAAACTGGCCCTGATTATGGCTGTTGCCATCGCGACCTGCGGCGATGCTTCAGCGGGTCTCTTCCATCACCACCATTATAGCTACGGCTGTGTTGCGCCAGTGTACGGTTATGGTTATGTTGCGCCAGTCTACGGCTACGGTTATGCGGCTCCAGTATATGGCGTCGCTTATGCACCCGCACCGGTTGCCTACTATCCACCAGTGTATACCGCCCCTGTCGTTGTCGCGCCGGTGTACGGCTACGGCTACGCTCCGTCGGTTACCACAATTCGCTACCGAGCGAATGCACACCGATCTGTTTACCGCGTCCGCCACTGGTAATCTGCGACCGTTGGGTTTGGACAGCGGACTCAGGCGATCAGCTCTTCAATCACTGCGGCCTCGCGAGTGATGTTGGTCAGCCGTTTGTCAGCACCTTGATGGCGGAATGTAAGTTTCCTGTCGTCCAGACCAAACAGCTTCAGCAACGTTGCCTGAAAATCGTTGACATGGACGGGATCGATTACCGGGTTCCAGCCCACTTCGTCGGTTTCGCCGTGTGTGTAGCCTCCACGTGATCCACCACCCGCCGTGAAGATGCTGAAGGCATTCGGGTGGTGGTCTCGACCGGTGACGTTTTTACTGTTGTTGCGGTTTTCGCCCAGCGGCGTGCGACCGAATTCGCTGCCCCACACCACCAGCGTTTCATCCAGCAGACCTCGTTGTTTCAGATCCTTGATCAGCGCTGCAATCGGCTGGTCCACGCACGCGGCGTTGTAGCTCAGGTCATTTTCCAGATTCGAATGATGGTCCCACGACGCGAACACGATGTTCACAAACCGTACGCCGCGTTCCACCATCCGCCTGGCCAGCAGACAGTTCCGTCCAAAGGACGGGAAGTGATCACCCGTGCCAACTCGGCCTGATCGTTTCTTCGGTTCCGAACGGTTAACACCGTAGGCCTCCAGAGTGGCACTGGTTTCCCCGGTAAGATCGGTCAGTTCCGGCGCGGCCGATTGCATGCGGAACGAGAGTTCATAGTTCGCAATCCGGCTGATGATCTCCGGATCTCGCATGCGCTGAAAGTTCTGCTGATTCAGCTCACGAATAGCGTCCAGCCCGGCGCGCTCCAGTGACGCGGGCAGGCCGGGGGGCAATTCCAGATTCAGAATCGGTGGCCCCTGATTCCGCAACAGAACACCGGCGTGCACGGACGGCAGGTATCCACTGTTCCACAATGTCGCTCCACCGCTGGAACCACGACCGGACGTCAGCACGACATAGCTGGGCAGGTTTTGATTCTCCGTGCCCAGTCCGTAGCTGATCCACGCCCCCATCGACGGCAGACCAAACTGAGCCTGTCCGCACTGCATCATCAGCTGGCCCGGATGATGATTGAACTGATCCGTGTGCATGCTGTTGATCATGCAGATATCGTCAGCACAGGTGGCGATGTTGGGCAACAGTTCTGAAAACCACATGCCACTTTCGCCGTTCTGACGAAAGTTGCGACGAGCCGCCATCAGGCGGGCGGACTCCTTTTCGATAAATGCAAAACGCACACCTTCCAGCAGCGATGCCGGCAACGCCTGACCGTCCAGCCTCGCCAGTTCCGGCCGGTGGTTGAACAGATCCAGCTGCGACGGAGCACCTGCATTGAAGATGAAGATGCAGTTTTTCGCCTTGGGGGGAAAATGAGTCGAATTCGTGGCCAATGGCCCGCCAGCCGTCCCCGCATCTGCAGCCATGCCGTCGTTGGTCAGCATCGACGTAAGCGCCGCACCACCGAGACCACTGGCTGCAGTCGTCAGAAAATCGCGCCGCAGCAGCGAGGGCCATGGGCTGGCAGCCGGCACGAATTGGGAATGCTTCATCGCGGTCTCCGGAAATCAGGCAACAGCGTGTACTCAACGTGTCTGGACAGGACGCCATGCTGCCCTATGTGACATTATGACGTCCTCCGGATCAGTTTACTAACTGTCGTAACCCGTATTGGCTCATGGGAGTAACCAAACTGATACCAGGACGCGTTCTTCGCGGCCACAAGACAGCGAATTTCGCTCTACGCAAAAAACCGTTTCAGATGTGCCTCTTCAGGAGGTTTGGTCATGAGCGACACCACCACCATCGCGATAGTCGAGCATAGAAACATGGTCGCCACCGGCATTGTTTCGTAATCAGTACCGGGAATGATGACGGTGTAGCCTCTGTTGGCGGCGAAGTCGGACTGCCAGAACAGATAGCTCCATGACCCAATCGCTGCGATCACGGCCGCATAGGCACCAGCCTTGGTCAGTTTTCTCCAGTACAGGCAGGCTAAGATCAGCGGAAACAGAGACGAGAACCCGCTGAAGCACCAGACTCCCAGTGTAAACACGGCACGCGGTTCAAACAGGCTCAATCCATAAGTGATCGCCACGATCAGGATGATGAAGGCGCGAGCAATCACGATCGACCTCCGGTCATCGATTTTTTCCGCCCCGACGTAATGCTTCACAATGTCTTCGGTGAACATCGTTCCGATGCACAAAAACTGGCTGTCCAGTGACGACATGATCGCGGCCAGAATTCCGGCCGTCAGAAATCCCCCCAGCATGGGACCAGCCAGTTGTTTCACCAGCAATGGCAGCACAATGTTGGGATTGCCGTCCAACGCGGCCTTCAAAGGTGCCGGCAGCTGACCGTAGAAAAGATCCGACGAAGCCCAGACACCGACAAGCACACAGGGTAGCCAGACAATCATGATAAAGATCGGATGAGCAATGATCGGCAACTTAAACGCATTTGAGTTCTTCGCGGTCAGCCAGTGCTGAAACACATGGGGAAACATCCCAACCGACAACGGCACCAGCATGTACGTGAAGTACTTCAGCTTTGATATCCCATGGTGGTCACCCACAGCGCCGCGAATTAGTTTTTCCCGGGGGATCTCACTGCTGGCAGCCCGCAGACTTTCCATCAACGTGTCCTTTCCGCCCAGCTTCATCGCGATCATATAAAACGTGACGACGCCAAGAATCATAAAGACGATCGTCTGAAACGTGTTGGCCCATGCCGTTCCTCGCATGCCTCCAAAGAAGACATAAATCAGGACGACGGCACAAATCACCAACGACGCGAGCTGTTTGGGCACTCCCCCTTTTGTCACAGCCGCATCAAAACCAAAGGACGTTTCGAACGTTCCCTGTGTCACCCCGTTAATCACCGACCCGGACGCCATCACGCCGATCAGCAGATAGGGGATGACCAATCCTACAAGAATCGGAAACAGCAGCAGACCGATACGGTCGCTTTGCAGTCGGTCCCTGAAGAATTGAATCTGGGTCGTGTAGCCGTACTTGTGTCCCAATGACCAGAGTTTGATTCCCAGGACAAAAAAGCACAGCGAATGAATGATGCCGCTGGATGACGCCAGCAGCGCATAAACGCCCACGCCCTCTTTGAAGGACTCCCCCGTTGAACCGACCAGAGCGAACGCCGTCATGGTCGTACCGAAGATCGACATCAGCAACAGGAATGGCCCGATCGAATGGCTCGCCAGCATGTAGTCCTTGCTGGTGCCACGAAACAACCTGCTGGAGAACAAGCCCAGACCCAGCAGCAATGCAAGGTAGCAGGAAATGATGATCAACTGTGTCATGCTTCGCCGCCTCCCTGGCTGGCAGGTTCTGCAACGTCAGCAGGCCAGGCAAATTTCGTCGCCAGAAACCAGGTAAACGCGGCAGCAATCGACAGTCCACCATGAAACAGCAGAGTGATCGGCATGAAACCGCCAACCAGAGTGGCATCGTCCCACAACCAGTTGTCCTGGTGCAGAATGACAAGCAGCAGCACCAGCCCCCAGACAGCGTATTTCATCGTTAATCTCGCGTTGTTTGATTCGGGACCCTGACAGATCAGATTTCAGGGCAACGTGTCTGACTCCGGAAAAACTGAATGGTATCTGATAAGCGACCAACAGCAGCGGACCACCAGCCCCCGAGCGGTAGCTCGATTAAACCGTAGCAGCCGGAGCGGATCGCGACTGCCTAAAGTTCATGGACGCTGCGATCCCCAGCAGAACGAGTCCTGTGATATTTGTCGCCACTCCCAGATTATTTCCGAAGATCGTCACGTCCGGTGTCAGCAACATCGCAGCTGACGCCACAGCCACGGTTCGAGTGATCACGCGTGCGTCCGTGAACATGTAGCCCGCAATGCCAACAGCCAGCGCCACGATTCCGGCGACAGCCAGCGAGACCTGAATCAGCACAGGCATGATGTCGGCCGCCCCCCCATCAGGACTCAGCAGCAGCAACTCCGGTCGATACACAAACATAAACGGAAGTGTGAACCCGACCAGCGAAAACCGAAAGGCCGCAAAAGACGTTTTCATGATCGGAGCTTCGGCAATGGACGCGCTGGCGTACGCGGCCAGCGCCACCGGCGGAGTGACCATGCTCATCATGCCAAAGTAAAAGATAAAAAGATGAGCGGCCAGAGGAATAACACCCAGTTCACTCAACAGCGAACCCATTAAGGTTGCCATCAGCAGATAGCAGACCACCGACGGCACGCCCATACCCAGCACGATGGAACAAACCATGATGCCCAGCAGCGCCAGAAACAGGTT
>JAPYTO010000172.1 GCA_029941865.1 Fuerstiella sp.
ATTTCGCTGACTCATGGCCGCGGTTGACGTGTTTCAATAGCAGAACGGTTGCCCCCACGAGCCAGAACCGGTTCCGTGAATTTGTAAACTGCTGTTAGTCCAGAAAAGTAAACTCGTTTGAAGCCATCAGTGCGTGTGCCAGAAGTGCCCAACTGCGTTCCGGATCCGCTGCAGCACCGTCAGTCGCTGTGGCTGAGGGAATGGCTTCAGTCAGAAACGTTTTTGCCTGGTCCACTTCAGACTCTGTCGGGTTTCGGCAGAGCGTTCTGCGGACCATGGCCACGATACGATCTTCATCAGGGGCTGAACTTGATTGCTTCGTGATCGATGCCAGCCGTGCTGCTCGGTCCTGAATGAAGTCCGAATTCAGGGCGAATAGTGCCTGCTGCGGTACCGTGGTCTCAGGACGCTTTGCCGTACATGCATTCGGATTTGCGGTATCAAAGGTGCTCATCAGGTTGGCGATGATGTCGCGATTGACAAATCCGTAAACGCTGCGTCGAGGGATCGCCGGTGACGCATTCAGATCGATGGGTTTGCCTCCCATGGTGATGTCCAGTTCATCACAGGCGGCCAGCATGGAATCACGCATGGACTCAAAGTCCAGTCGCCGACGCGGCATGCGCCAAAGAAGCTTGTTTTCCGGATCGACCTGGCGACTGTGTTCGTTCTCAATGGCTGCCTGATGATACGCCCGGCTCAGCATGATCTTTCGATGCAGCTCTTTCATGGACCACCCGTTTTTTCGAAACTGATCGGCCAGGTAGTCCAGCAGTTCAGGGTGTGTGGGAGCGTCGCCACGTGTCCCAAAGTCATCGGGTGTCCGCACAAGGCCGGAACCAAAGTGATTCTGCCAGACCCCGTTGACAAGAACGCGGGCGGTGAGTGGATTGCTGTCTGAAATGATGGAGCGAGCAAGACCAAGGCGGCGTTTTCCATTCTCGTAAATGGATGTCTGGTCGCCAGGCAATGCCGAGAGAAACTTTGGTTGTACGCTTTCCCCGCGAGCGAGCGAGTTTCCTCGCAGAAAAACATGTGTGTCTTTTGGGTTTGAATCTTCCTGGACAATCATGGCTCGCGGAGGTGATCCGGGAGACGCCAGGTGCAGCTCGTGAATCGCTCCCTTCTTTCCGTTGATCAGGTCACTGATTGTTCGATTGGTGAGTCGCATGGCTTCTTCGTCCGAGACAACGAACGGCGATCCCGGTGCATACAGGTGGTGGCGAATCTGTCGGTGTGAAGGGCTGTTGATAATCAGGTGCTGAGGGTGATCGTCTTTCACGACCTCGCCATCCGGTGCGGCTTCAATGGACGCTTCCAGCAGTGATTGCAGCCAAAGACGCTGCTGTTTTGCAAACACGTTTCCGTAAACCGCAGCCGCTTCACTCTGCGAATCGGGTTTCTGTTCCACCAGCGCATCAACAATAAACGGATTCCATTTCGGTGGTTCACCGCGCAATGCATGCAGTTTGTCAGGAGTCCGTCCGATGGCATCCAGTTCGGCGGAAAGCCGGCTCAGGTACTCATCGCGGCGTTTCTTGAAATCTGCGTCCGAAATCGATCCCCAGGACTGCATCTCGAGCCACGGGCCAAAGACAGGATCGTCCTTGCCGAGTTCCATTAGGTAGGCTCGCCAGCGATTATGAACGAGCGGTCGAATATCGTCGGTGCGATACGAAAGAAACTGAGTCGACAGATCCTGCTCGCCGACTCCCTTGGCAATTTCCGCCAGGTACAGTCCGACCTGCATTCGCAGGCGATTCCGCAGGACTTCGGTTTGTTCGCGTGCAAACTGCCGCAACTTCAGCTTCAGCGTGCTGAGCTCCCGTTCGTACTGCTGGCGAGCGTTCTCGTCGGCAACTGTTCCGATGGCGGGCAGCTGCGAAGGAGATTTGCTGGGAGCAATCGACGCATACAGAGAGTAGTAGTCCGACGTTGGGATCGGATCGAACTTGTGGTCATGGCATCGTGCGCAGGTGACAGTCAGCCCCATCAGTCCACGGGTAATGACATCGATCTGATCGTCGATTGTGTCGTGATAGTTTCGGAACTGCATTCCCACTGTCAGAAATCCGAGCGCCGCGAGCGATGGGTCATCTTCCGCTGTTCCGAGCTGGTCAGCCGCGATCTGTTCCAGCAGAAACTGATCGACTGGCAGGTCTTTGTTGAATGCATTAATCACGTAGTCGCGATAGGTATACGAAAACGGGAACGTCTTGAAACCAATCGCCGCGCCCCCATGAGTGTCGGCATACCGAGCGATATCCAGCCAGTGGCGTCCCCAGCGTTCGCCATAGCGAGGAGATTCCAGCAGGCGGTCGATGAGTCGCTCTTCACTTCCTGCTGCCGTATCGTTTTCAAATTCTTTCACTTCGGCCCATGTGGGAGGCAGGCCGGTTAAGTCAACGGTCGCACGACGAATGAACCGGGCCCGACTGACCGGCGGGGAATAATTGAGGCCAGCCTTGTGCAGTTGGTCCAGCAGAAAGCGATCGATGGACGACGTGCCGGTTTCTGACGGGGAAAGAGCATTCAGCAGAGATTGCGATTCTGCAATTGGATGGAAGGCCCAGTGGTTCGAGTATTGGGCGCCTTCCTGAACCCATTGTCGCAGGACGTCCTGCTGCGATTTTGTCAGAACTTTTCCGGTGGAAGCGGGAGGCATGACAGCTTCCGGATCTGTCGACTGAATGCGATGAATGAGTTCGCTGTCTGCGGCCGCACCGGGAACGATGGCCGATTTCTTCGCTTCGGCTTCCAGATCCAGTCGTAAATCTGCGGTGCGCTGTTCGGCATCCGGGCCATGACACTGAAAACAATGCTCCGCCAGAATCGGGCGCACCTGGCGATTGAAATCCACCTGGGCATGCAGGGACGAACAGAACATGCTGCATATCAACAGACGCAGTCCAGCATGGGCGCGACGGGAAGCGGCGAAGGCGAACATGAGTATTTCTCGGATGCGGTGGGATAGATGCCGAGCGAAGGTAGGGGCGATAGCAGGCGGTGAACTATGCACGCATGATTCTACGGTGTCTTACCCCCTCCTGAAAGCAGAACCTGAAATCAAAACAAAGTCGTTGAGCAGTCTGTGGCTCAGGCTGTGTGGTGACCCTGCAGGACGTCGTCGTCTCGGTAATGGAAATCGATCCGCTATGCTTTGCGCGGCTGCACGAATGCATCCCAAGGCCATTAGATGTGTGTCGATGTGGCACACCATGTTTCTTCATCAGTCATGACCGGCGAAGACAGGCAATGATCAAAACATTCTTTCCGGGCCCGGCGGGTGTGAGCAATGGATGAAGTTCGAAACGAAGACGGCTTTCTATCAAACTCAGAAATCTGCCAGAACCAGTTTAGAACAGAAGAATTCAAGCACGCAGCGCAAGCGAGTGAATCAAAATTGTGGAAAATCAGGACGGTAACTCACTTGCTGGCGTTGCGTGCTGGTATTGAAACCACTTGTGATCTCGTGCCGGATGGGCCGTCCGCCATTTCCTGGTGACAGGTTCGTGCACGAAGGATTGCCCCCTTCTTATTTCATGCGGTATCAACAGCAAGTCGGCATTGTTCGACATCGCGACTGCGGAACCTGACTGTTCTGTCACGGATCGAGTCGGGCCGTCCAGCAAGGAACAGAACATCAGTGCCTTCGCGTTACCCGAGCTTCACCAACGGACAGACTTCGATCCAGCGCAGCGATACGGATGGCACACTTTCATCCGATGCGCAGCTGAAGAACAACACACGCTACATGTATTTCAAGAAGGTTGCTTTGGGTGGAAAATGCCTGATTCAGTCCTGCAAGGACATGCACCTTGGGCGAGTCGTCTGCCACAAGACCCTGCGTCGCGAATTTGCGGATGATCCGGAAGAACAGAAACTGTTCTTGCGCGAGGCACGTGTTACAGCGATGTTACAACACCCGAATACGGCGCCGGTTTACGAAGTCGGATTCGATGCGAAACGTCGCTACTATTTTACGATGAAACTGGTGGCTGGTGTGACGCTGCGCGAAGTGCTTGACGGACTACGCCGCGGCGACCCCGCAACCGAAGCATCGTGGGACCTTGAGCGCCTTATTGATGTGGTCATACAGGTTGGGCAGGTCCTCAGCTACGCTCACTCGCAGGGCGCTGTTCACTGTGACGTTAAACCAGAGAACATTGTCGCTGGTTCATTTGGGGAGGTGCTTCTGCTGGACTGGGGTCTGGTCACGTTGCAGGAAAGTGATGACGATTCGGATTCAGCGCCGCTGCCGGACGAAGATGATAAATCACTCCACTCGAAGCCGTCGCATCAGGGTACACCGCAATACATGTCGCCGGAGCAGATCGGCGGAGACGAACTGGATTGCCGCACCGATATTTACAGCCTTGGAGCAATCCTGTTTGAGGTGCTTACGCTGCAGCACCTGGCATGGGGCGACACGCTGGACGCCATGCTGCGAAACAAGGTCAATGCGGCTCCGCCAACGCCGAGTGTCGTCGCCCCGGATCGTAACATACCTGCCAACCTGGAATCGCTCTGTCTGCGATGTGTGCAGAGAGAGCCGGAGCATCGCATTCAGACTATGCTCGAACTTATTCACGAACTTCTCTATTGGCTCCGACTGGAAGCAAGGTACAGGCCTGTTTAATGCACGGGCAGAAGAAAGCACCGGCAGCCGTTCCGTCCGCAATAAATCCAAGCTGGATCTACAGCGTATTACGCTGACTGATGGCCGCGAAAAACGTGTTCCGGCCCGCTATGTATGATTCCCACGAGCCCGAACGAGCCACGTGTTTTCGAAAACGGGCTCTAAGTCAGGATCTGGCACGATCCGCCGAGGCAGGTCAATGGTGCCTCATGCGAATCGTAGCACACTGCTTTGGGGTCCCCGAGAGGTACGGAACCCGACAACTGTGGTTTCCGTGGACGCTATGCCAGAATCCCTGGCACAAGTTTGCCGTGTACGTCGGTCAGGCGGTAGTCTCGGCCCTGGAAACGGTAGGTGAGACGCAGGTGGTCGAGACCCAGCAGGTGCAGCAGGGTGGCGTTCAGGTCGTGTACGTGGACGGGATCGCTGGCGACGTTGAAGCCCAGTTCGTCGGTCTGACCGTGGACATGGCCGGACTTTACTCCGCCGCCTGCCAGCCACACGCTGTAGCTGCGGTTATGGTGATCACGACCGTCGTTGCCGCCCTGAACCATCGGCGTGCGTCCGAATTCGCCTCCCCACACGACCAGCGTGTCGTTCAGCAGACCTCGCTGTTTTAAGTCCTTCACCAGAGCCGCGCTGGCTTTGTCGGTGTCGGCGGCGTTTTGTTTGACTCCTGTGGTCAGGTTGCCATGCTGGTCCCAGGCCTCATGGAACAACTGCACGAAGCGGACACCGCGTTCGATCAGTCGTCGAGCCAGCAGGCAGTTGCGAGCGTAATTCGCTTCCTTTGGATCTTTGATGCCGTACATCTCCAGAATGTGCTGCGGTTCGCTGCCGAGATCCATCAGTTCGGGCACGCTGGTTTGCAGTCGGTAGGCCATTTCGTAACTTTGGATGCGTGCGGCTGTTTGAGGATCACCGAGCGATTGCAGCGACAGTTCGTTCAGCTGACTGATGGCGTCCAGCGACGTTCGCTGAGCCTGTTCATCGATGCCCGCCGGATTGGACAGGTACAGCACCGGGTCGCCTGAGCTGCGAAATGGTACTCCGCCGTACATCGTCGGCAGAAAACCCGCGCCGTAGTTGCTGGCACCACCACTGGTTCCTTTTGCGCTGGTCAGAACAACGTAGCCCGGAAGGTCGGCCGACTCGGTGCCCAGCCCGTACAAAGTCCACGACCCAAAGCTGGGACGACCGAATTGCTGTGAGCCGGTGTTCATCATGATTTGTGCGGGCGCGTGGTTGACGGCTTCAGTCTGCATGGTTCGAATCAGACAAATGTCGTCCGCGATCTCGGCGATATGAGGCAACACTTCGCTGAGCTCCATGCCGCACTGTCCTCGTTTTTCAAACTTGAATTTTCCGCCCAGGAGAGCCGAGTTGGGATCGATAAAGGCGGCTCGGTAGCCTTTCAGCAGATCGGCCGGAGGCAGCTCGCCGTTGTGAGCCTGCAGCTCGGGCTTGGGATCGAACAGTTCCAGCTGACTGGGAGCTCCAGCGTGAAACATGTAGATAACTCGTTTGGCCTTCGCATCGAAGTGCGGATCTTTGGACGCCAGCGGATCGGCGGCTGCAGCGGTTGCCGCCGTGCCGTCCGCTCGTGCGTCAGATTGCAGCAGCGAAGATGCGGCAATGCCTGCCAGGCCCACACCGCAGTCTTTCAGAAACCAGCGCCGCCGCAGAAATGAAGCTCGTGCGTCACGAAGATGTTCAGGTGCGTTCATGGTTGGTCGCCCGTTGTTTTTGGTTTGCGTTATCGCCGCGTGATTGCGAAGAAATGCTGGCGATCGGCATGCGTTGGCTTGCCGGTGCTGTGTTGGTTGGTCAGCAATGTGTTCCCGTCGGGGTGACATGCAACGCACGCCGGAAACGTTTTCTGCTCATCAATTCTTGCTCATGGTTTCATCCAGATTCAGCAGGGCTCGCGCGGTGAGTGTCCATGCGGCGGCGTCCTGCGGGGTTGCGTTGTCGGGAAGATCGGGCAGCTGATCCGATTTTCCGGTCGCTACTTCGCGGGCGTTCAGCCAGCCATCAGCGATGCGCTGGCGGTGAGCGGTCAGGAGGTCGAGCACCGTTTGGCTTTCCGCCTCGCTCGGGTTGCGAGCCATGCACAGGACGTAGGCATAATGAATTCGTGATGTATCGTCAGGACCGCCTTCTCGAAGAATACGGAGGGCCAGGGCCTGAGCCGATTCAACAAAGATGGGTTCATTCAAACCAGTCAGCGCGGCCAGCGGTGTATTCGACCGGATTCGGCGAGCACACGCGGAGTCGGCATTGGGAGCGTCGAGCGTCGACATCGCCGGGTCCGGCATCGAGCGTTTGCGAAATCCATAGACCGTCCGTCGATAACGTTCGGGGGCTGCCGCGGGTTTCCAGTAACCGGGATAAACGTAGTTGTAATCAAGCACGTTCTGGGGCACGGGCGGGATGACTCCGGGGCCGCCCATTTTCTGATGAATCAGTCCGCTGATGGCCATCGCCATGTCGCGAACGACTTCCGCGTCAGCTCGGAAACGCGGCCCGCGGGTCAGCAGGCGATTTGTGGGATCAGCTTCGATCACCGCCTGGCTGGCTTTCGACGACAGCTGGTACGTGCGACTGGTGACGATGCGACGAATCAAATGCTTGGTGCTCCAGTTGTGGTCCATGAAATCCACGGCCAGCCAGTCCAGAATGTCGCGATATTCCGGCACGGCGGCTCGCGTACCAAAGTCTTCTGACGTTTTCACAAGTCCGGTGCCAAAGATGGACTGCCAAACGCGATTCACGGCAACTCGCGCGGCCAGCGGTGACTGACGATCGACCAGCCAGCGAGCAAATCGCAGCCGCTGCGGTTCCTCGGTTGTGGGCAGTGGATGGAAGGCCGCTGGCACATGCGGTTCGATGACCTGCTGAGGCTGATCCCAGCTGCCGCGACTCAGCAACTGTGTGGTGCGATAATTGGAGGGGTCTCGTTCCGCCACATGCAGCACTGATGTCAATGCACCGGGATACTGATTCCACAACGCTGTGATCTGATCGTTGATCGGTTGCAGCTCCGGAACCGTTCTCCGCCATGCTGCAAACAACGCGGCATGCTGGTCGATTGATCGTTGATCAGCGGGCGTCGTAGCGGCCAGGACCGCGTCGTAATCGACGGGCACCGCAGTCGGTGCGGTGCTGTTGGTCAGAGAAAAACGGCAGCAGCCAACCATGTCCGTCATTCGCATGGCAATCTTGAACTTTGTTCCGGCGGGGGCGTTCAGTGGCGTTTCGAACTGCATCACCGCGACCGACGGTGTGTTTCTGCGACCGACACCACGATCTGCCTTCCACCACGTGTTGTCCGCGCCATCAATCAGCAGGCCGATCGGGCCGCTGGTGTTTTTGTCTTCATCGTGTTTTTGTTCGGGTTCGGAGAAGTCTGCGGTGGCGTTGACCAGCTTCTGTTTTTTCCACTCGTCGCTGCCGGGTATCTGCAGAAATACTTCCACTTCGCGAATACTCCATGTTCCGACACTGCTGCGTCCCGGTCCGCGAAACGGAAGGTCGCCGTGATTGAGCATCTCCAGTTGCAGCCCGGTGACCCCCTTCAGTTGCAGTTCGCCGATCATGTACACATCGCCGCTGCTGTGGCCCTTCATCAACAGCGAATGGTCGTGTTCCTGTGTCGGGTGGTTCAGCCCGCTGATACTGTTCATGTTGTGGAAAATGATGGGCTGCCACACGGGTCGTGTTGCCGCCAGATGCTCAGTCCACGCCTGCAATTGCTCAGGCCAGTCCGCTCGTTCCGTACGAATCTGGTCTTCCAGCTTGCGGAGCCTGGCCAGAACATCGTCACGCTTTGCCTGCTGATCTGCAGAATACACCCACGATTGTGCTTCGTAAGAATTGTTCAGGAAGGCAAACATGCCGTAGTACTCGTCCATCGTGACAGGATCAAACTTGTGAGTGTGGCATTGAGCACACTGAGTCGACAGGCCGAGCACAGATTTTCCGACGCAGTCGATCCGATCAAACATTTCGACCATACGAAACTGTTCGGGCACGATCGCGCCTTCTTCGTTGATCATGCTGTTGCGAAGGAAGCCGGTGGCGATCATTTGATCCTGAGTGCTGGCTGGCAGCAGGTCTCCGGCAATCTGTTCGATGATGAATCGATCATACGGCATGTCGGAGTTCAGCGAATTGATCACCCAGTCGCGCCATGCCCACTGATCTCGTCGCATGTCTTTTTCGTAACCATTGGTGTCGGAATACCGAGCTGCGTCCAGCCACGGGCGAGCCCACTTTTCGCCGAACCGTTCGCTGGCCAGCAGTTTTTCGAGTGTGGCATCAAGGCCATCGCGTTCGAAGGCGGTCAGGTCTTTCGGAGATGGTGGCAGACCAGTGACATCCAGATACAATCGTCGACACAGCACCCACGGCGATTCCTGGTCAGCCGGTGGCAGATCCAACGGCCGCAGCCTGTCAGCAACAAATGCATCAACAGGATGTGATGGTCCTTCATTGGGAATCGGTTTCTGCCGTGGCACCACAAACGCCCAGTGGTCCGAGAAGGCCGCGCCCTCGACGATCCACTGTCGAATCGTTTCGATCTGCTTCCGGCTGAGTGGCTTGTTATGGTCCGTCGGCGGCATCAGCACGTCTGAATCTGTTGACGTGATCCGCTTCCACAGTTCGCTGTCTGCCGGTTTCCCCGGCACAATCGCCGCCAGTCCGGATTCGCCGCCCTTCAGTGCCGCATCTCGCGAATCCAGCCGCAAACCCGCTTCCCGAGATTCCTGGTCCGCACCATGGCACACCGCACAGTGTTCCGCCAGAATCGGCTGCACTTCACGCTGATAGTCAATCTCCGCCGCCTGAACGATTGCGGGAAACGCCAGCACCATAGCCGAAACGTAACGAAAGCAGTGATGACAGCACATGGCAGGAATTCTTAGGTGGGAACGGGCAGGTCAGAACGCAGTCAGCCGTCTGGTCGACGGTGATCAGTCATATTACACCTTCAAATCGCTTGCCATTCCAGGGTTTCGACAGCACGCTGCGTGAAAGTCTTCCAAATGGAACGCCGTTGTCGCACCATAGGAGACTGACCGTGAACTCGTCCTCTTCCGCTTCAGGTGGTCAGCCAGTTCGGGAAAAGCTTCAGCAATGGCTTTTCGTTGGGCATTGAATGAAAATTATGGGGAGAGGGTGGCCAGCATTGAGCTGGCCGCGAGATCAGCTGACACGCCTTCCCTGTTGCACCCGTTCCGCTGACGTCCAGGCCCCGGACGATTCATTTGGCAGTGGCTGCTTCACGTAACAGACTCAACGCGGTTTCCACCAGGATTTCACCGCTGCCCGGCTGAACCGCTGAGTTTGTCACCTCATAACTTCCACCGGCGTAGGCGGCTCGATTGGGGATGTAAATCGTCTCAACGGCGTTCGATAACTCCAAAATCATTGTTGTGCGAAATGGTGAACCCTGTTTGATGGCCAGTCCCAGTTCCACAAAAACTTCACCCGGCAGGCAGACAATGGCCACGTCGCTGCCGATCGTCATCACGGTCACATCGACCGGCAGCATTTCTCCGATTCCTCCCAGTGAACGGCTCAGCCCCCACGTGATATGATCAGATGTGGACGCGTATGGCTGAGTATGCCGAAAATGATCCAGCATTAGTTTCTTGTAAGCTGTGACATGTTCAAAGAAGTCCACCTTTTCACCTCGTTTGGCCCGTTCAACAATCTGCACCGAGTTCGTTACTTCTTCTTTGGTGGCGTCCTGCAGCAGCAGCTTCACCGCACGTGACTTTACCACCAGGCGAGTCTGTTCCAGCGGCCGCAATCCATCCACGTGTCGGACAATGGTTTCCCCAATGGACGTGCCGATAAACCCAGCCGTGTTACGTTTAGGGCTGCGCGGATTGGAGTGGTTGATGTCTCCGCAACAGCCGGTGCCAAAAATCGAAATCACATTCGGGCCGGCAGACGATTTCAAGGTTCGCTCAATAAAGAATGGATAATCCGCGCTCCATTTCTGACCGCCGACAGTATCCAGGTGCAGAGCGAAGTTGCTGAACACTCCACGCAGGTCGCCCGATTCATTTCGAACGGCCAGCAGGCCGATTTCCGGATCGATCGGACCTGCGGCGCGAATCACGTTGGGATTGTTGAAACTCTGCCACGTCTTCACACTGCCATCGCGCATGACAAACCGACGGTTAAAGGAAACAGGCGTCTGCTGCACTGCTGAACCGGCCTCAAGGAATGCGGGTTTCGCGTTGGCCGCAGCGTCTACCGTCACCGCAACAATTTGGCCGATTAATGTCTCGATGTATTTTCGCCGCAGCTCATCCTGCGGCTGTCTTGACAGATTTAGCCACAGTTCCTTCATGTAGTCCGGTGCTGTGTGCGAATGCGTGGCCGCAATCACGATGTTCGCTTCCGGAATGCCGGTCTGTTCTGAGGCTCGCTGACGCACTTCGCGGGACAGATCGGTCGCGATCCCGATCAGATCGCAGACGACCAGAGCTGCCGCAACATCCGCATCACGAAACACAATCGCCTTGGCCTGCAGCGGGTCGGTGGTCCCGTCGGCCAGTCGTTCGTGGTAGTAGCCTGCCATCGGAAATCCGTTCGGCGGCGTGATGTTGGCTTCCGACAGGCCCACCTGCAACGCGTCGTTTGCCGGAATTATTGGCAGCACAGCCTGATAAATTGCGGTGCGCCACAGCTCGGCCGCCCTGCCCTGACCAGCAGCGGAAAAAAGTCGCTTAGAATCCGCGTCGCCTCGGTTCTCACCCGCCAGGACGTCCGTATCGGGACTGGCTTTGAAATTGGGCAGCCTGAAAAGTTCATCAACGGCCGTCCGAATGCGAGTCTCGCCCACGGGGTCGTTGTAGACCGTGGGGTGCAGAGTTGACTTCCTTTGAATGACCTGATGCGGTTGCGGCTGCTCCAGCGTCAACGGTTCGTCGGCATATGCACTCACCGCCATTGAAAACACGACCATCAGACGAACAAACGCACGACAGAAACAGTCCATGGAATAACCTCAGTCAGAATAGGCAGCAGCGTACGTACCGTGTGAATGCGTTTGCGGAAATTCGGTCCGGAAGTCCGGCCGTTTTGCGGACGGCGTTCGACACGGACATGGGGCGCCCGTGCATCTCGCGGACATCGACCCTGATTCTACTGCTCGCGACTGATGGCTGACAGTGTCGAGAGCAGAATGTATGGCGGGGGGCAGTCACGGATTGAATCTGATCATGCGTTCCCGGCTGACGAGGTGACCTGTCTATCTGCTATGACATCCGATTCTCAACCGATCAATCGACGATTCTCGCTCCGCTGACCATGACCGTGGCCTTGAGATGCTGAAGTATCTAAACTGCGTGGTGCCGGTGGCCGAACAGGAACAATTGGGAATCACTCAGGCCGTTCCCGTCGGACAACCCATTTCAGGAGCCCAGGCCGTTGTCCTGGAAACGTCCGAATGCCATTGCTGCGGAAAACACACTCGCCATCAATCCCCTCCAGTGTAATTACGTGATCGCATTTACTATGCCCTACCGATTCTGCTGCGTTACCGTTTTACTGTTCCTGATCGCCGGACCGAGTCTGCGTGCTGACGACTTTCCCAAACCGTTGAACACAGAAGATCCGGATGCAAAGCTGACGACTCCGGAAGACGCTCTGAATGGGATGACACTTCCGGATGGATTTCAGGCAACACTATTTGCGGCCGAACCGGATGTTCATCAGCCGATTGCTTTGGCCACAGATGATCGCGGCCGACTATGGGTCGCAGAAAACTACACCTACGCTGAGCGGCCCACCAACTTTGATGCCCGCATGCGTGACCGTATTGTGATTCTGGAAGATGTCGACGGCGACGGCCACTTTGACAATCGCACGGTGTTCTGGGATCAGGGCCGGCGCCTGACCAGTGTTGAAATCGGGCATGGCGGTGTCTGGGTGCTGGACGCTCCCAACCTGCTGTTCATACCTGATGCAGACAAAGATGATGTGCCCGACGGTGAACCGGTCGTCATGCTGGATGGCTGGGACGACAGCGCGGCGCGACACACAATTGTGAACGGACTGCGGTGGGGACCTGACGGATGGCTGTACGGTCGCAACGGCATTATGGCGATTTCAAGCGTCGGTGTGCCCGGCGCGACTCCCGACCAAAGACAACCTCTGGACTGCGGCATCTGGCGCTTTCATCCCACTCGGCATCAGTTTGAGGTGGTCTGCGTGGGCACGACTAATCCGTGGGGCATGGACTGGGACGAAAACGGACAGATGTTCTTTATCAATACCGTCATCGGGCACCTGTGGCACGTTGTTCCGGGAGCTCGGTTTCGGCGCATGTACGGCGAACACTTTAACCCTCACACGTACGGAATCATCGAACAGACGGCGGATCACTTTCATTGGGACACCAAAGAACTGTGGCACGATATCCGCAAAGAGGGTGTCACGATCATGACCAAAACAACTGACGAAGCGGGCGGAGGTCATGCGCACTGCGGCATGACAATTCTACAGGGTCGCCCCTTCCCGGAAGAGCTGCACGGATCGGTGCTGGCACTCAATCTGCACGGTCGCCGAATCAATCGGGATACGCTGCATCGACACGGAGCCACCTACACGGCTCGGCATGCCGCCGACTTCATGAACATGGCCGATCCGTGGTTTCGTGGCGTCGAAATTATTACCGGCCGGGCTGGCGAATTGTTTATTGCAGACTGGTCGGACGTCGGAGAATGCCACGAAAACGACGGGATTCATCGAACATCCGGACGTATTTACCGCCTGACGGTCAAAGGGAATGCCCCTGCCGGACATCCATCCATTTCATCGGTGGACCAACTCAGCACGCAACAACTGGCGGAACACGTGGCATCCGAGTGGGAATGGCTGTCGCGCCAGTGTCTGCTGGAATTGGCCGAACGTGCGGCGAATTCAGCGGTAGCCCTGGAAATTCACGAGTACCTGCGGACAAAGTTCCGTTCGAACGAATCCGAGCAACGGCGGTTGCGGCGGCTGTGGGCCTTGCACGTGACTGGTGGAGCGACCAGCGAATTTCTGGCCAGCTGTCTTGACGACCGCAGCGAACATGTTCGCTGCTGGGCGATTCAATTTCTCACCGAAGACGGTGCCCCGACGGCGTCCGTGCTGGCCAACTTCCAATCCATGGCCAGGCACGATGATTCCGGCCTGGTGCTGACATGGCTGGCTTCCTCACTGCAGCGTCTGCGACACGAAGATCGCTGGCCTATCGCACTGGCTTTGGGCAGTCACAAAGAATCTGCCGATGACCGAGTGCTGCCGCTGATGGTGTGGTACGGAATTGAGCCCGCTGTTCTGGCTAACACGGAACGGGCCATTGAAATGGTGACGACCTGTCAGTTGCCGATTGTCCGCGAATACATCGCACGGCGAATCACTCTGGAAATTGAACGACGGCCGGACGTCATTGCCCGTCTGCTGAAGCGCCTGACCACACCAGACGCAGATGCACTGATCGTCGTTGATGTCCTGCGCGGCATGGCCGAAGCGCTGAAAGGCTGGCGCAAAGCGACGCCGGTCAGTGGCTGGGAAGCTTTCTCTGACGCAAATGCAAACAACGGCATCGCTGAGGTTCGAAGGTTGAATCGCGTGCTGTCGCTTGTCTTTGGAGACGGCCGTGCTTTGGAAGAAATTCGGAAAATTGCTGCCGACGGCGGAACAGGACTTCCCGAACGCCGGGCTGCAATTCGTGCTCTTGTTCTGGCAAGAGACAACGACGTCGTGCAGCTGCTGCAGAATCTATTGGGCGACCGCGATATGTCCCCGGCTGCGATCAGCGGTCTTGCTGCCTTCGGCCACGATGAAACACCTAACCTGCTGGTTTCGAAATTCGGCGGCTTCAATTTGACTGCCAAACAGGCGGCGATCACCACGCTTGTGTCGCGTCCGCAGTTTGCCGGCGTGTTGCTGGACGCTGTTTCAGCCGGTAACATCGAACGCTCGCACGTGTCGGCGTTCCAGCTTCGCCAGATGCAAAATTCCGGCAACGCCGACCTGAGCGAACGCGTCGCCCGCATGTGGCCGGAACTGGCCGAACAATCCAGGCAGAAAACGTCTCACATTGCTGAGCTTAGAACGATGCTGACTGCCGAGACGATCGCCGGCGCCGATGCGTCTGCCGGCCGACTGTTGTTTAGTAAGTCCTGTGCAAATTGCCATACATTATTTGGTGAAGGCAAAAAGATCGCTCCGGACCTGACCGGCGCCCAGCGGAACAACCTGAATTACCTGCTGGAGAACATCGTCGACCCCAGTGCCACTGTGTCAAAGAATTTCAAGCTGTCGATTGTGTTGCTGGAGGACGGCCGAGTGATCAACGGTATCGTTCTCGGACGCACAGAGAAGACACTGACGATTCAGACGGCGATGGACCAGATCGTTGTTCAGCGCGAAGAAATTGACGAATTAACAGAGTCACCGGTCTCAATGATGCCGGACAAACTTCTGAACGTTCTTAGTGATCAGCAGATTGAAGATCTGATCGCCTACCTGATGTCATCAGCTCAGGTGCCCCTGCCCGACGTCAGATAAGAAGCGACGTTGCACGATTTCCCCAGGCGAAGTCGTGCAACGGTTGAC
>JAPYTO010000173.1 GCA_029941865.1 Fuerstiella sp.
CCCCGTTTTCCTCCACCCCGCTAAAAATCAACTGCGGATCACCGATCACACCCATCGTTCCGCCGATCGTATGTGCCAGACGGCGGATCGTTTTTGCATCTTCGCAGGCAATCGCGCTACGAAGTTGAGATAATTGATGGGGACATTCCTGAAGGTACGCTCGCACAACCGCCCGCAACAGTTCAGTATCGTTTTCCACAGACTGCATCGCTCGCGGCCAGTTGATCAGTTTCTGTCCGTCTGTTGCCAATGAAGGTGTCGCCGCTGAAGATTCCGCACTTCCCGCGTCCAGCTCCCCCTCAAACAACTGTTGAATGGCGGCACTCAACTCCTTCGACCGAATTGGTTTTGTGACGTATCCGTCCATCCCCGCGTCCAGACAGCGTTCACGGTCCCCTTTCATGGCATGTGCTGTCATGGCGACAATGGGAATTCGTGGCCGTGGCTGATTGGAAAGCCGGCTTTCCGATTCAAGTTGCCGAATGGCAGCCGTTGCCTCTAAACCATCCATCTCCGGCATCTGCACATCCATCAATACCAGATCGAATGGCTGCGCGGTGAGCAGGGCGATTGCCTCGTTGCCATTGTTGGCCACCGTCACGGAGTGCTTCCACTTTTTTTGCAGCAGTCCGATTGCCAGTACTTGATTCGCGAGGGCATCTTCCGCCAGCAGAATCCGCAACGACCGCACTGAGCTCTGCGATTCAATCGCACTGATTTCGCCTTCATCTGATTCCGGAGCGGTGATTCCAAACGCCAGCACGATTGTATCGACCAGTTCTGATTGTTTGACAGGCTTCATCAGATGCGCCGCGATTCCCAGTTCGGAACAACGCTGCCGGTCAGTGGACCGGTCACCCGACGTCAGCTTAATGATAACGACATCAGAGATCTTCGCGTCCTCACGAATCTGTTCGGCCAGAGTGAAACCGTCGATATCCGGCATGTTGACATCAGACAGAACCAGTGGGATGTTTGTACCAGCGGACACGGCCTCTTTGAGAATCCTGAGTGCCTCCGGGGCGCTGCCCGCGACAATGGGCTGCATCCCACGCACCCGAATGACGTCGTGCAGAATTCGTCGGTTGGTCGAATTGTCGTCGACAATCAAAACGCGCATGCCCACAATGCGATCAAGGTGCGGCCGCGCGGGCGGCGCCAGCTGTTCTTTCGCCAGGTTAAATCGTGTCGTAAAGAAAAATGTGCTGCCCCGACCAACTTCGCTTTCCACCCAGACACGACCGTGCATGAGATTCACGATCCGCGACGAAATCGCGAGTCCCAGTCCCGTCCCGCCAAATCGGCGTGTCGTCGACGAATCAGCCTGCTCGAACGCATCAAAAATATGATCCAGCCTGTCGGGGGAATTCCGACTCCCGTATCGCGGACGGAAAACTGCAGTACTGTATCCTCATCTGTCTGCGACACGATCCGCACATTGACAACGACCTCACCGGATTCAGTGAACTTGATCGCGTTGCCAACCAGGTTCAGCAGAATCTGTCGCAACCGGCCGGGGTCGCCAATCAATCCATCCGGTATTTCACTGTCGATCGTCGGCGCGATAGTGCTCAGCCAGTTCAGGCGACCAGAAATCGCGGTCGTCTTTCCCCACGACATCGTCAAGCGACTCAACGCTCATGACTTTCAGAAGGGCCACATTGACGGTCAGGAAGTTTCCACTTCGGTTCTTAACAAAGACCAGGTCCGGAATATTGTCCATCAGCGTCCGCAGCAGATCACGCTCTCGTTGCAGATCTTTTTCAGCACGAACCCGGTCGGTCACATCCCAGAAAATGCACTGGACTCCTGATACCGCTCCGCTGGCATCAAACACCGATCCCTTCATGACTTCGACGTAGATTAACTCTCCATTCGGCATCCGATGCTGTTCAACGACGCGACAGTCTTCGCCGGACTCGAGTACCTGCTGGTCGTCGAGTCGGTACTTGGTCGCCAGTTCTTCCGGAAACAGATCGAAGTCCGTTTTTCCGAGCAGCTGCTCCAACGGTTGCTTCAGTGTGTCACAATAGCGCCGATTGCCAAAGACAATCCGTCCCTTAAGGTCCTTATGGACGACGTTCAGCGGCAGGCTTTCCACCAGCGAATGAAATACGGCCTGCGATTCTGCCAGCGACTGCTCCGCCAGCTTCTGGTCCGTGATGTCGGTGGCGATCCCGCCTACAGACAGTGGTGCTCCGGATTCGTCGGAAATGACATTGATCCGATCCTGCAGCCAGCGGACTTCTCCATCCGGCCGAATGATACGGTATTCCTGTTGTACCTGCCCAAGATCAGACAGGTCGCGTAGATTTTTTTCGACGACCGGTCTGTCTTCCGGATGAATCACTTCCAGCCAGATTGCGGCATTCGACTGGAGTTCCTGCAGCGTTCTTCCATAGATTCGCTCTGCCGCCTCATTCAGAAAAAGCAGCGAGTTGCCGTCGGGTGATGTACACCAGACAAGGTCGTTGACGGATCCCAGCAGACGCGTCAACAGCTTTTCTGTCTGACCATTCTGCTGAAAACCTGTGCCAGAATGGTTCAGTTCATCTTTGCCGGTGCCCACACTCATCGTCTTTGCCTCGATGGTTGGTTTTTCGGAACGATTCTGTGCCTTCGAGTCTACACCGATCAACTTCAGGCCCATGACCGCTGAGGTCGACGGAGCAGACCGTTGGCTTCCTGGTCATCCACGAACTGTTCGGTTTTCGGATCGATCGTCAGCTTGCGCCCCAGAATCCACGACAAGGCGGCCGCGTGGCAGGCAATATGAGACCGCCGCATGACCGTTTGATTGCAGACAGGTTTCTGACGAGACCTGACGCAATCGAAGAAGTTACGCGAATGCGCAGAAACGTCCAGACCCCGCACGCGTTTGCCCGATTGCCTGATCGCACGTTGCAGGGAATCCGGCTTCACGACGATTTCACCACTGTCGCCGGTTTCGACAGATCCCTTGTCTCCCTCGAAACGAACAGGACAGGTTCCCAGGCGAGTGATCCAGCGAGGCCCACGATCTCCGAAGGGATCATCCAGAAAATCAATGACCAGTTTCACACCGTTGGCATACGTACACGTGATATTATTGTCAGTCGGCTGGTATTCGATGGGCATCGTGTCATCGGCTTCATTCGCCCACTGACACAGATCAACGGTGTGCGCTCCCCAGTCCAGTAATCGTGCTCCGGAATCGAAGTCGTAGTATCCTCGCCAGCGGCCTGCGACATATTTGGCGTTATAGGGGCGCCATGGTGCCGGACCAAGCCACATGTTCCAGTCGCAAACATCGGGAGACGGTGTCGGTTCGCCGGGCAGCCAGCTGTTATCAAGCGTCGGCCTGTAAACCGTTGCATACAAAGTATGAATTCGGCCGAGTTTCCCGGTGTGCGCCAGTTGAACGGCTTCCTGAAAATTGGGTACGCTGCGGCGCTGTGTGCCTGCCTGAAATACGCGTTTTGTTTTATTGAACGTATCGGAAAGGTCCTGACAATTCCCGATCGTCAAGCCGCATGGCTTTTCGCTGTACACGTCTTTGCCCGCTTCGGCTGCCAGCATGGATGCCGCTGCGTGCCATCGGTCGCCCGTAGCGACAATCACAGCGTCTATGTCTTCTCGGGCCAGTAGCTCGCGAAAGTCACGGAACAGCACGCAGTCTTTGTTTCCGTAGTGGCCATCGACCAACGCCTTGCCTGCGTCTCGACGAGACGACTGGACATCGGCAATCGCCACGCATTGGATATCATCAAACTTCAGCATGGCCGTCAGATCGTACGTGCATCGAGGACCGATGCCGATCACACCAAGGTTGATCTTTTCGTTGGACGCGACTTTATAGGCGCCGTGTGCGCTTTTGGACACGATCCAGGGAGCAGCGACAGCAGATGTCAGTGCCGCTGTACTGGAAAGAAACTCGCGTCGATTCGATGGGACAGGTGTGTTCATTTAAGGTGACTCCGCAGATTCTCAGGAACAATTCAGTCGGCCATAGTCGTTCGACCTGGATTCAATTATACCCAGTCTCATATTGTTGGAACATGATTTCAACCACGGCAGCCACAATCGTGTCTATCAGCCCCAACGGACGAAGACCGAAACTGTGGGCCGCCTCTTCGGCCCACAGCAATTTTTCGTCGCCCGTCAGCGTGGTGGCAGCGCACAATCGCGGGGCGTGTTGCATTCATTGTTCGCTCAGTGCAGCTCGAAACACAGGGAATCAAGTCGGCACCAACGGCATTAGCTGATGGAAAAACATTGTTTCGGGCCTCGAATCTCAGGGCGACCCGGTATGATGTTCGCAACTCCCACCGCATACCGCCAACAAACACCTACCCGCAGCGCAACCGCCAGGACTACATGACATGCTCGATGAGGGGCAAAAAGTTAGGAGATCGCGAGTCCACGCGTTGCCAAATTGGTTGCCGTGCGGAACATGGATTCCTGTATTGCTGGGGCTGATTATGTGCAGTGGCGGGTCTTCCGTTTCCGCGCTGGCTGATGATCGCAGCGAGGACGGGCAGCAGGTGCAATTTAATCGCGACATTCGACCGATCCTGGCGGACAAGTGCTTTCAGTATCACGGTCCGGGCGCAGCGCAGCGTCAGACGGACCTGCGACTAGATCAGGCAAGCGGCGCCTACGCAGATTACGACGGCAAACGCGCGATTGTCCCGCGAGACCCCGACGCAAGTGAACTCGTTCGACGAATTAGTACGGACGACGAAGCGGAACTAATGCCGCCTGCGGATTCGGGGCGATCATTGACTCCCAGTGAACGCAATTTGCTGAGTCAGTGGGTACAGCAGGGCGGCGACTATGAAATGCACTGGTCGTTCGTCGCTCCCGAGACACCGCCGTCCCCCGAAGTTCAGCAAGCTGACTGGCCCCGCAATTCCATCGACCACTTTGTACTCCGGCGTTTGGAACATCAGAGACTGCAACCGTCGCCGGAGGCCAGCCGTTATTCGCTCATTCGTCGACTGTCACTGGACCTGACCGGCCTGCCGCCGACACCCGCCGAGGTTGATGCCTTCGTGGCGGATCCTGCACCCGACGCATGGCAACAACTTGTCAATCGCCTGCTGGCCTCGCCACGTTATGGCGAACGGATGGCGCTGGAATGGCTGGATGCGGCCCGCTACGCCGACACGCACGGCTATCTGTTTGACACCGAACGCTCGATGTGGCGGTGGCGGGACCAGGTGATCGAGGCATTCAACGAAAACCAGCCCTTTGATCAGTTCACGATCGAGCAGCTGGCCGGCGACCTGCTGCCGAACGCGACGCTCGCACAGAAGATTGCGTCCGGCTTCAATCGCAATCACATTATCAACAACGAGGCAGGGGCAACGCCGGAGGAATATTACGTCGAAAACATCGTCGACCGCATCAACACCACGGCTACGGTCTGGATGGGAATGACGGTGGCATGTGCTCAATGCCATGATCATAAGTACGACCCCATCACACAGCGCGAGTACTATCAGCTGTACGCGTTCTTCAACAACGTGAACGAAGTGGGACTGGACGGATTCAACGCCAACGCAAAGCCCCTGGTGACGGCGCCTACACGTCAGCAGCATGCGCGGCTGAAGGAACTCAATCTTCAACTGGCCACTGCAGAAAAGACGTTCGCTCCATTAAAGAAAAAACTGGAGCCAGCAAGGACAAAGTGGGAGCAGGAATTCTACAAGGCTGTTGCACCCGTCGCGGACGGACTGGCGGTGTATCTGTCATGCGACGAAGAAGCGGAAAACTCGTCGAATCAGGATCGTGCTGCCCAATTCAAGGATGGTATGGCGGAACACAACGAGGGGATGTTTGCTGAGGCGGTATCACTGGACGGACAGCGGTATGTCGAACTGGGGGACGTTGCGGACTTCGGATTGTCCGACACGTTTTCTCTGAGCGCATGGGTCTACCCCACGACCATTGCAGGACGCCGGTCGATTTTTTCGCGAATGGAACCGCCGACGGTCGGATATCGAGGCTACACGCTGCAGCTGATTGAAGGAGCTCCCGCTCTGTTCCTTGTCCATCAGTTTCCTGAGAACCTGCTGCAGGTTCAGGCGAAGAAGGCGATGGAACCCCACCAGTGGCATCACGTTCTGGCGAGCTATGATGGCTCTGGCAAAGTGGACGGAGTGAAGCTGTTCGTCGACGGCGAGCTGCAGGAGACGGGGATTAAGATCGACAAGTTGACGGAATCGTTTCGCACCGAAAAGCCACTGCAGGTGGGCAACGGATATCCGGTGGCGAAGTTTGTCGGACGAATCGACGAAGTACGCGTCTTTGATCGTGTCCTTGGGCAGGATGCGGTTTCGCAACTGCCGGGTTTGTCGATCCATTCGCTTCTGGCGGTCGCGGCGAAACAACGAACTGCGGAACAAACCCGTCGAATTCGCAATCACTATCTGCAGCACGCAGCGCCCGACGAATGGCGCGTACCGCACGAACGTGTCATGCGGCTGCGCGAACAGAAGAAACAAGCCGACCGTGATCTGCCGACGACCATGGTGATGGACGAGCGCAAGGAAGTTCGGGAAACGAAGATGCTGATTCGCGGCGCTTACAACAGTCCCGGAGAATCTGTTTTTGCCGAGACGCCTTCGTTTCTGCCAGCCATGGCGGACGATCTGCCGCGCAACCGACTCGGCCTGGCTCGCTGGCTGACGGATCCCCGGCACCCGCTTGCCGCGCGAGTCACCGTCAATCGTTTCTGGCAGATGTACTTTGGCACGGGGTTGGTGCAGACGACCGAAGATTTTGGTCTGCAGGGCGAATGGCCATCGCATCCGGAACTGCTGGACTGGCTGGCCACGGAGTTCGTTCGCAGCGGCTGGAACGTCAAAGAACTGCAGCGATTAATCGTGAACAGTGCGACCTACCGACAGACCTCACACGTGTCGCCGCAACTGCTGAAACTGGATCCGCAGAATCGTCTGCTGGCACGAGGTCCACGGCACCGGCTGAAGGCCGAATTCATTCGAGATCAGGCCCTCGCGGTCAGCGGACTGCTGGTCGAGCGGCTGGGCGGCCCGTCCGTAAAGCCGTATCAGCCAAGTGGTCTGTGGAAGGAAATTGCATTTGACGTCACCGGCAAGGCACTGACGGCACAGGTCTACCAACCGGACCGCGGCCAGGCGCTGTACCGCCGCAGCATGTACACGTTCTGGAAACGCACGTCGCCTCCGCCCACGATGCTGATCTTTGACGCTCCCGACCGGGAACGCTGCGTCGTCCGGCGTGAACGAACCAGCACGCCGCTGCAGGCACTGGTACTGATGAACGATCCTACCTATGTCGAAGCGTCCCGCAAACTGGCCGAACGAATGATGAAGGAAGTCGGTCCCGTACCCAGTGACCGCATCGCATGGGGATTTCGCCTGGTGACCAGCCGCCACCCTGATAAGGCCGAATTGGTGCCACTGCTGGCTTTGTTGAACGAACAGTCCACACGCTTCGCCGCCAACGCCGATGCCGCACAGAAACTGTTAAGCGTGGGCGAATCCTCGACCGACGCATCACTGTCAATTCCCGAACTGGCTGCCTACACCGTGGTCGCCAGTGTGCTGATGAATCTCGACGAAACCGTCACAAAAGGCTGAGTCATGGACCCTGCAGCACAACTGAGACAGCTTCAGACACGTCGGCAATTCTGCGGCGCCGGTGGTCGCGTCAGCATCGGCGCCGCGGCACTGGCGACGTTGCTGCACACCGACAGCTGTCGATCCGATACGGTCACTGGTTCCCCGCTGAACGGCCTGCATTTTCCCGCACGAGCAAAAAATGTCATCTACATTTTTCAGGCGGGCGGTCCGGCTCAGATGGAGCTGTACGATTACAAACCCATGCTGCACCAGCGCCATGGGGAAGAATTGCCCAAATCGGTGATGGGAGATCAGCGGCTCACCGGATTCACAAAAGGTCAGGCCGCATACCCCGTCGCAGCGCCCACATCACGATTTCGTCGGCACGGTGACAGCGGCGCATGGCTTAGTGAATTGTTACCGGAGCTGGGCAAGGTTGCCGATGAACTGTGCATCATTCGGTCGCTGCATACCGAAGCCGTCAACCACGACCCCGCGCTTACGTACATGGTCACCGGTGCCCAGCAGGCCGGTCGACCCAGTATTGGCTCATGGCTGAGTTATGGCTTGGGCAGCGAGAATTCAAACCTGCCGGCCTTTGTGGTCCTGCTGACGGCGGGACTGATCCCCGATGCGTCGACACCGCTGTCCGCTCGTCACTGGGGCAGCGGATTTCTGCCGTCCCGACATCAGGGAGTGAAGTTTCGAGCCGGCAATGATCCGGTGCTGTATCTGTCCAACCCGCCGGGCATCGATTCGGCAACCCGTCGCAGAATGCTCGACGTCACCGCTCAGCTCAACCGCCGGCAGTCCGAACTGATCGGCGACCCTGAAATCAACGCCAGGATTGCTCAGTACGAAATGGCCTACCGCATGCAGTCGTCCGTTCCCGAACTGACGAACCTGTCCAGCGAGCCGGACCACATCTTCAAGATGTACGGCTCGTTCGCCCGCACACCGGGCAGCTATGCCGCCAACTGCCTGCAGGCGCGACGACTCATCGAATCCGGAGTTCGCTTTGTGCAGATCTTCGACCGCGACTGGGACCATCACCGAAATACGCCAACTCATATTCGCACCAAGGCCACGTTGTCCGATCAACCGACCGCAGCGCTGATTCGTGATCTCAAGCAGCGCGGGTTGCTTGACGAAACATTGATCGTGTGCGGTGGTGAATTCGGCCGCACGGTTTATTGTCAGGGAGCCCTGCAGGAAAAGTACGGACGTGACCATCACGGTGGTTGTTTCACGATGTGGCTGGCCGGTGGCGGCATTCGTCCCGGCACTCAGTATGGCGCCACGGACGACTACAGTTTCAACATCGTCCAGGATCCGGTCCACGTGCATGATCTGAACGCGACAATTCTGCATTGTCTGGGGATCGATCACGAGCGGTTAACGTACAAGTTTCAGGGACGACACCACCGCCTGACCGATGTTCATGGCCACGTGGTCGAACCAATTCTGGCGTGAAGCCGGTCGCGTGGCAATGTTGTGTGTGCATGGTTGCACGATTTCATGCAGGCCACGATCACATCATCTGAAACGAGTAGGCGGCCCAAAAACTTTCCCACTCGATGTCGGGCACTCCGTTGCAGCGTTGCATGTGAACCAGGCGGATTAACCAAAGTCCTGATCGGTCCAGCGTGAATTTGACCTGACCGTCTTCGCCAGTTCTGGCTTCCTGTGTCTTCGTGTCGTCGCTATGGCGATTGTAGGCTGCGACCTGTACACCGCGGAGCGGTTCCCCGTCGAAGAGAACTAACACGGTCAGGCTGTCGGCTTCATCCAGCAAGTACGGATTGGCCTGAGGCAAAATTTCCAGGCGATGTCCGATCCTCTGCTTGTAGGTCTCGTCGAACCTGCCTCCCACCTGGACCAGCGCCTTCAAATAGCGGCGATAACGTTCCCGACCCACCGCGTTTTCTTCCCCGGCTTTGCGCCGCAGTTCGACAATATTCGATAGCCCTTCATGCTTAAGATAGTTGTCGAACTTTTCTGCTTTCAGCTCGATGTGGCTCCAGTCGCGTTCCATCACAACAAGGTGATTACCGGACTGGGTGGGAGTAATCGTACAGACGGGCTTCCGGCCGTCTGTTACTTTGGCCTTCAGGTTGACCGTTCCGTTCTTTGAAATCATCTGAAAGGCAGTCGTCTTCTTCGCGTGAAACGACCGCTCTGATTCGCTCACGAAATGATCACCAACAAACAGCTGCACGGCAGTCGATTCATCTGGTGAAAGGAAGTACTGCTGCGGCTGTAGCCAATAATCATGTGCCGCCACAGGGTGCGTCACGAACACAGCGAGAATACCGACCGCGGTATGTTTGAGCATGCTGGACTCCAGGAAAGGTTACCCATCGTTTCTTAGGTCCTGCAACGAGTACAGGATCGTGCTGCCGTCCTGGGCGTGTGCAATTATACATGCTCACCAGTAGACAGGTTATTACGCAATGAAGATTCTATGACATCAGCGTTCTGTGATCGCCCACGTAGCTTGATTTCAGGCAGTTATTGCGGTGTACTATGATTCGGTAAGTGCGTACGTGGCGTATTCTTTTCTGTGACTCCGTAAGCGAAGCCTATGTTGTCGAAATGTGACAATTGTGGTGATCTGGCCCGTTTCTCCGAGACTCGTTCGTGGCTGAGACGATTCCTATATTGGCTGATTCGCCGCCGTGCCTTTCGATGCTCTGAGTGTGGACACCGATTTAGTGCATCAATCCGTGAGAGCTACGGCCCGTGATAATTCGCGGGGTGTTCCTGTGTGCGAGCAAACGGGTTACCGCAGGCACAGGCCGGTGTGATGGAACGACCTTAAAGCAGTCGATGCTGCAGAGGATTGCCGGCCCCAGTTGGTCCACACAGTGTTTCCTGCATGGCTGAATGATGTTTCAACATTCAATCGGAACGAACAGGATGGCGACTCGAAGTGAATCTGTTGTGCAGTCATGGTCACCAGCGCCCCAGGCAGCCAGTTGGATCACGGACCGACTGGAAACGTTTCGACAGAGATCGACGTTCCTGCAGGACTTCGACACTCGGCTGCGAAAGGAGACCGGGACGCGGCTGCTGGACTGGACGGATCGAATCTTCACCGTATCAACAGCGGAACTATCAACCGTCGGCTTTGAAGAGGATGCCGCTTCGTCTGTCTGGCGACATCCCGACGCTCTGCTGCCGGCAGTAGAGCTGGGTGTAGACGGTCTTGCCATTCGGGTAGAATCCGTGGTGGATTTCCTGAACGCGCAGGGATTTGACGATCGCATCTCCATCGTGGGCGACAGCGGTGCCGCCGTGCGTCGCGCGTGCATCAGCGACCAGAACGGCGTCCGCGTATCTGTCATCGAAAGCCATGGATCCGTGGACTGGGATCCTGGCAATGACGCTCCGCTTTCCGGTGCTGTGTCTCGGCACCTTGAGGCCTTCCGCCTGCGCCGCCGCCGCGATTTTGCAGACAACATGAATGCATTTCAGCACACCGAAAGGCTGATCCGCGCGGCCGTTGATGAACTGGGGCCGGATCGAGCGTGTGATGTGTTCTTCACCGCAGAGCGCGGCTACTGGCAGAGCCGTAATCAGGCGGCCCGTGTGCAGTGGGCGCGACAGGCGGAGCTCGGGATGGGATGGGCCAATCACGACCATCACACCTATCGTTCCAGCCGGACCGTGTTTTCTCAGCTCGTGCGAATGCTCGAACTGCTGGGGATGGAATGTCGCGAACGCTTTTATGCCGGCCGCGAAGCCGGATGGGGTGCGCAGGTACTGGAACAACCGCGGACACGAATTATCGTGTTTGCCGATGTGGACCTCACGGCCGACGAAGTAAAGCAGGACTTCTCGCATGAGCCGCTGCGTGACCGGGCAGAACTGGGAACTGTCGGCTTGTGGTGCCGGTTGCACGGCGAGGCGTTTCTGCAGGCAGGTCTGCATCATCTGGAATGCCAGTTCGATTTCGATCAGGCTCGCGAACAACTGGCGACTCTTGGCGTGCCAACGATGGCTCCCTTCACGGATCTGCCCCACCTGAAGCAGGCATTCACAAAGGGCGAAATCTGGCGAGTCGACGAGCGGCGTCTGGCCGCCGCACTGGAGACGGGGGCTGTTACCAGTCAGCAGGCGGACGAATTTCGGAAGTCGGGAGTGCTGGGTTCACATCTGGAGATTCTGCAGCGCGATGACGGCTACAAAGGTTTCAATCAGTCCGGTATCAGCGACATCATTCTGGCGACTGATCCTCGCATGCAGGCGTAACACAGACTTCATTGAGGCGTGCACCCGCGTGGTCGCGGAAGCCAACGCTAGCAGGCTGCCCGGTTACCTGAAACAGTGAGCCGCAAGGCGCTAGCCGCGGGTGAAAACACTGCCGTTAACCGGCGGCTAGCGCCGTGCCGCTCACAAGAACGGACGTATCCGGACAGTCTGCTCGTGCGTGGTCGAGTCTAAGAACAGGGGTTGTTCCGTAGCCGAACTCGCCAGAGTTTGGAGATCTTTTTCTCGATGTCGTCCAAAGTCTGTCGACTTCGACTACCTCAAAATCAAGACTTGGCGAAGCACTAGTCAGTAAGCGCAACAATGCATGGTTATGAATTTGGAGAGGGTGGGGTCGGAGCGAGGTACGAGTGAAACCCCGGGGCCGGCAGTGCCGGTTTGATTCTCCTTCGCAGGCTCAGTCCGGCCACGGCCACCCAGGCGAGTGCACACCCGAACGTATTCTGCTTTAATCCCGCGGCAACCCAAACAGACCATACCGATTCTCCAGGCCGGAACGATGGCCACACAACCTCAGCAGGAATACACAGGCATGACCAGCGTACTGATTCTGGGAGCGGGCAAGATCGGACGAATGATCACGGCGTTTCTGAGCCGCACGGAAGACTATCAGGTACAGGTAGCTGACGTTGATGCCACGCAGGCAAACTCGCTGGGGCAACGATTCGGCGTCCCGGCGCATACGATCGATGCCAGCAGTGGCGACGAACTGCGCAGCGTCATGACGGATACGGACATCGTGATCTCCGCTTTAAGTTATCGCTTCAATCCATTGATCGCACAGGTCGCGCTGGAGACCGGGACCAGTTATTTTGATCTGACCGAAGACGTGGAAACAACTCGTGCCGTGCGAAAGGTCTCCGAATCCGCTGGTGACGGACAGGTCTTCATGCCACAGTGCGGACTGGCACCGGGATTCGTATCGATCGTCGCCAACCATCTGACCGATGGTTTCGACACACTGGACACCGTTTACATGCGCGTCGGGGCGTTGCCGCAGTTTCCGTCGAACGCGCTGAAATACAATCTCACGTGGTCAACGGACGGGCTGATCAACGAATACTGCAATCCCTGTGACTGCATTCACGAGGGCCGCCGCATCGAGGTGTTGCCGATGGAAGGACTGGAACACTTCTCGCTGGACGGAGTTCGTTACGAAGCGTTCAACACTTCCGGCGGACTGGGCACTCTGTGCGAAACGCTTGATGGTCAGGCCCGGGAGCTTAACTACAAAACGATTCGTTATCTGGGCCACCGAGACCTGATGACGCTACTGGTCAACGACCTGCGGCTCAGTCAGCGTCGCGACCTGTTGAAAGACATTCTTGAAACGGCGATCCCGGTAACGTATCAGGATGTGGTGGTCGTGTTCTGCACAGTGTCCGGCCAGCGAGACGGGCAGCTCACTCAGTTGACCGATGCTCGCCGGATCTACCACGAAAAACTCGACGGCGAACACTGGGGCGCCATACAGATCACAACAGCAGCCGCAGTGTGTGCGGTCGTGGATTTGTTTGTGCAGAGCAAACTTCCCGGCACGGGCTTTGTGAAACAGGAACAGGTCCGGCTTGAGGACTTCATCGCCAACCGTTTTGGCCAGTACTACGACACATCCGGCAACACAGGTCTGGCGCGTCAGATCAGCTGATCGGCAAGCCAGACGTTTCATACAGAATTCACAGAGACTACAGTCATGGACATTAGCTTGCGGGAAAGTCTGGACCGAATGGGCGTGCCGCGCGAAATCGTGGCGACGGCGACGGGGGGTGAATGGCTTTCCGGTGCTGGAACACCATTGCAGGTGAATTCGCCGATTGACGGGTCACGTCTGGCCGAATTCAGCATGGCGACTTCGGAGGACATCGGTCGTTCGATTCACGCTGCTACCGAAGCCTTCCGCACGTGGCGCATCGTGCCGGCACCGCGCCGAGGTGAATTCGTGCGGCAGATTGGCGAGGAATTGAGAAAGCACAAGTCGGACCTGGCTCAGGTGGTCTCCTGGGAGGCAGGCAAAATCCTGCAGGAGTCACTGGGTGAGGTGCAGGAGATGATCGATATCTGCGATTTCGCGGTGGGACTCAGCCGTCAGCTGTACGGCCTGACGATGGCCAGCGAACGACCACTGCATCGGCTCACGGAGCAATGGCATCCACTGGGGCCGGTGGGCATAATCAGTGCCTTCAATTTTCCCGTCGCGGTCTGGGCATGGAATGCGATGCTGGCCCTGGTTTGTGGTGATTCGGTGATCTGGAAGCCGTCCGAAAAGACACCTCTGTGCGCGCTGGCCTGTCACGGAATCCTGCAGCGCGTTGCGAAGTCATTTGCCGATGTACCGGATGGCCTGGCCAGTGTTGTCATCGGCGATGCGGCCGTCGGGCAGACTCTGGCGCAGTCGTCTGCTGTGCCGCTGATCTCCGCCACCGGCAGCACACCGATGGGCCGCGCAGTCGGGCAGACCGTGGCGGCCCGACTCGGCCGGTCACTGCTCGAACTCGGTGGCAACAACGCCACCATTGTCACTCCGTCGGCCGACATGGAGCTGGCCGTGCGGGGCATCGTGTTTTCTGCGGCTGGGACCTGTGGCCAGCGCTGCACTTCGCTGCGGCGATTAATCGTGCACGAATCGATTGCCCAAACATTGACGGAACGGGTGATCGCGACATTTGCCAATCTGCCTGTCGGCAATCCGCTCGATCCGGACACACTGGTGGGGCCACTGATCGACGCGGTCGCGGGTGAACGCATGCAGGAAGCCCTGATTCTGGCGAAAAAGCAGGGCGGCAAGGTGCATGGCGGCGAACTGGTGACCGCGGGTGTCCCCGGCGGCGGCTGTTATGTTCGTCCGGCCGTCGTCGAAATCAGCGCGGATGCAGACATTGTGCAGCAGGAAACCTTCGCACCGATTCTGTACGTAATCCGCTATGATTCGTTCCAGCAGGCAATCGCCATTCAAAACGAAGTACCTCAGGGGCTGGCTTCATCGGTCTTTACTTCGGATGTTCGGGAGGCCGAGCTGTTTTGTTCCGCGGCTGGCAGCGACTGCGGAATCGCCAACGTCAACATCGGCCCCAGCGGCGCAGAAATCGGCGGGGCCTTTGGTGGAGAGAAAGACACCGGCGGCGGTCGCGAATCGGGGTCGGACAGCTGGAAGGCTTACATGCGTCGAGCGACCAACACGATCAATTATTCGACCGAACTGCCGCTGGCACAGGGGATTCAGTTCGGTTGAGGGCGGCGGGGTAGCGGTCAACGCGGTTAAGGATAAATCAGAGTGTTTGCTGTATTTCACGGCATGCTTC
>JAPYTO010000174.1 GCA_029941865.1 Fuerstiella sp.
ATCCCTCTATCCAACCGCTACCTGAATCCCTACTGCGCATCGCCGATCACACCCGACATCAACACTGCGTGGCCTGATCAATGCGGGGGAGAGGCCGTCACCTGCTATCTGCGTTCTATTGGGCACGCTGGAACAGCTTGCGAATCCGTTCCATTCGGGTTCGGTTCACTTCAAGATCCGAGTGCCCCGTGCGGGACGCAGAGCGGAAGTGAATCTGATTTGCGTGGGCGTCCAGGCAGAATTCCGCGTCGTCCACGAAGCGAAAAAATGGACTTCGAAATTCAACGTGCAGATAATTGTATTTTGTTTCCACCAGCGTCGCGCCGGCCATGTTGTGAACGAGGTCCCTGACTTTTGCCAGCGCCCTGGCCGGGTCGCCTTCGAACGTCAGTGGCTGAATGCTGTGCAGTTCGTCCGTCGCGTACGAAGAGACACAATTGGGAGTGGACGGGAGGTCCGAGAGTCGACCACCGTGAACGCCGAGGTCAGCGGGACGAGCAGCGGTAAGACTCAGAAGGAAAATCCCTGCGATTCCCACCGCCATGACTCCCGTAACGACAATCATCAGTGTGTACATGCTGCGCCGTTTCATCAGCTGCTCGTGCCTCTTCCAGGCTTGATTATCAGGTTGGACGTCTGTTTCGGACCTTCATTTTGCATCACAAATCCTCGCTGCAGCGATCATGGACCCGACGCTGTAGGCCGTCGATTTCACCCGCTCGAAGCTGTCAAGATACGCGAAATGCGGGCTTCAAGGGCTAGGCGTTGGCTATAGTGTTTGAAACGTTCGTGCTGGATTCTCGGTGTTTCTATGATCGATATTCCTACGGCGCGGCAGGTGCACATTGAGATTACCGATTCGGTCGTCAATTCTGTTAACCTACGTTCGTCTGGTTTTGCAGATTGCGTGGAAGCGGTCGATTCCGCCAGAATCTTCAACATTCAGACGTAACGCGTTCACAGAACAGCAGCACAGTCATCCCGAGGAACTCTGTTGCCAAGGCATCCGCTTCAGAAGAAGCCCTGATTTTTGACACACGTGTTGTTTTTTGGTTTCGAGCAGCCGCTCGTATCAGCCGCCGAATGGCGGATCCAGGAGTGTTCACCCATGGCAGGGACGGTTCGCCTGATTCTGGCGTTTCACAATCATCAACCAGTCGGCAATTTTGATGGCGTGTTCGAGCAGGCGTACCAGGAAAGCTATCTGCCATTCCTGAACGTCCTGACAGAATACCCAGACATCCCGTTTGCCCTGCATACGTCCGGCAGTCTGCTGGAATGGATCGAGCAGGCGCATCCGGAGTACATTGACCGCGTCCGACAGTTGGTTGCTCAGAATCAGATTGAGATCATCGGCGGTGCATACTACGAACCGATTCTGGCGAACATCCCCAGACGGGATCGCATCGGCCAGATCAGCATGTACACGGACCATCTGGAAAGTCTGTTTGCCACGACGGTGCGCGGCATGTGGATGCCGGAACGCGTGTGGGAACAGTCGTTCGCCGGCGACATCACGGCTGCCGGGATCCGCTATACAATTCTGGACGACCATCACTTTCGCTCCGGTGGGATGGCTCAGGAAGATTTTTTTGGGTACTACGCCACGGAAGACGAAGGCCGAATTCTTTCTGTATTGCCGGGTAGTGAACGCCTGCGATACCTGATTCCGTTTCAGGATCCGGAGCAAACGATCGAATACCTGCGCGACATTGCCAATCGCTACGACGATCCGATTGTTGTGTTTGGTGATGACGGCGAAAAGTTTGGCACCTGGCCGGACACTCACAAACACGTCTACGAAGACCGCTGGCTGGAAAGATTTCTGCAGGCGCTGGGCGAAAACGAATCATGGCTGAAAGTGACAACTCCGTCTGAGACCATCGATCATGTCAAACCGCTGGGAACGTACTACATTCCCGATGCCAGTTACCGGGAAATGACGGAATGGGCTTTGCCGCCCGAACGTCAGGCTGAGCTGCAACGACTCGTGCATCTGGACCGTGAAAACGACGACGACTGGCAGCAGTTGATGACGTTTTCCAGCGGTGGATTCTGGCGCAACTTCCGCGTGAAGTACGCAGAGAGCAGTGAGATGTATGCGAGGTCCATGGAGGTCAGTTCGCGCGTGGCTCAACTGGATGCCAGCACTGAACTCGACGCCGATCAGCGTGAATTGCTCGAAGATGCCCGGCGTTGTCTTTATCGAGCTCAGTGCAACTGCAGTTTCTGGCACGGTGCGTTCGGCGGCCTCTATCTGCCCCACCTGCGCAACGCGGTGTATACCAATCTGATTGAAGCCGACGGCATCCTGGAAGACATCACTCGTGACACCGACAAATGGGTGGATGTCAGCACGGGAGACTTCAATCTGGACGCGCGTCAGGAAGTTCGCCTGAGCAACCATCGGCTGGTCGCACTGTTCTCACCGGCCTGTGGCGGGCACATGTACGAGCTTGACGTGCGGACCTGCCGGACCAACCTGCTGGCCACACTGAATCGACGTCCGGAAGCTTATCACCAACGCGTCCTTGATCACGCACAAAAACTTCGTGAGGCGGCAGAACGCGGCCATGATCTGCAGGAAGACGTCGCCAGCATTCACGACATCGTTCGCTTCAAGCAGCCGGATCTGGACAGGAAGATTGCGTACGACAAGTGGCCAAGAAAGAGTCTGGTTGATCATTTTCTGCAGCCTGGCCTGTCGTTCGATGACTTTCATCGTGGCGAGGGAATCATTGGTGATTTTGCCACATCAACTTACGAAGCGTCTGTTCGTCGAGGTGAAACGGAAATTATTCTGGAGATGCGGGGTCGTGGAACTGTCGGTGATGCTGACGTGACAGTACAAAAATCCGTGACCGTTTCCCGGACGCAGCCCAACGACATTCGAATTCAATATCAACTGCAGGGATTGCCAGCGGGAGTGCCGTTGCACTTTGCATCAGAATTCAACTTCGCCACGATGCCCGGTGGTGCGTCCGACCGTTACTCTTACGACACCACGGGATCGCAGTTAGGAACTCTGGATTCGCAACAACAACTGAGTGCGGCAGATCGCGTTGGCATCGTGGACGAATGGCAGGGCCTGGATGTGTCGCTGGAATTGTCGCAGCCGGCCGGAATCTGGATGTTTCCGATCGAAACCATCAGCCAGTCTGAGTCCGGATTCGAACTGGTCCACCAGAGCGTCGCCGTGGTTCCACACTGGGAGTTTGTCGCATCGGACAACGGCACCTGGTCTGTGGAAATCCGTTTAGTGCTGGACACGTCGTTAGCTCGCGCACGGCAGCTTGCTGAAATCGGTGAAGAGCGAAAAATCTGGGATACAGAACAGTCAAAGCAGATTGACGTAACGAGCGAAGTACCGTCGGTAACTTAAGCCGCACGCAGGCGAATGTAGGGCCGGTTCCTACCGGCCGCGCATTCTGTGGAGTTTGATCGGCCGGTGGGAACCGGCCCTACCCTGCTGCCATACTTTCGCCCCGCCCGGAACAGACCAACGTCGATCGTCAGACATGCGCCCTGGGCCAGACCAGGTGAAGCGCCGGACAACCAGGATTCAGCGCAAAGAAAAGCGTCCCGGACGTTGATCACATCCGGAACGCGTGGGCGCACTGATTACTTCTTTGGGATCTTCAATTCCTTCAGCTTCGCCACCAGATCCTCGCCGTGACTGCCGGCTTTCACCTTTTTGTCGACGTGCTTGATCTTTGCGTCGTCGCCGATGATGAAAGTCCATCGTTCAGGAACACTTCGGCCCTCGTGAACGACACCATAAGCTTCGGCAACTTTTTTGCCGGGGTCGCTCAGGATTGCATAATCCAGGTCCAGTTTTTTTGCAAATGCTGTGTTGTCTTCCACACTGTCACAACTCGCGGTGAAATAGGCAACTTTGAATTCGCGGATAGCTTTGCCGTTCGCACGGAACGACAGGCACTCTTTGGTTCAGCCACCGGTAAACGCTTTTGGATACCAGGCAATCACCACTGCCTGCTTGCCCTTAAAATCAGAAAGTTTGTACGTCTTCCCATCACTGCCCTTCAGTTCGAAATCGGGAGCATTGTCTCCGGATTTCAAATCAGCTGCATTGGCCATGTTCATTGCTCCTGCCATAAGGGTTGCGACAAGACTCAAGGCGAAAAATCGCTTCATCCCGGAAATCTCCCGTGTGAAAGAATGCGGCACTGTGGCAGCGCCGCGCGAGTGTGACCTGCCCATTGTTGCCAAATTCGCACTGGATCTGCCACGATTCGCCAGCAATTGGCGTGCACTTTTGTCGAAACGGCCTTTGAGAGGCTGCAGAGACGGAATGTCTGCATACGTCGAGTCAAGGTGATTTTCGCTCTCAATTTATCGGCGCGACAGCGATGTTGGCGGGACGAACATTCGTTCAATTGACGTTCAGCACTCGGACGCGGTGGTTGTTGCTGTCACCGATGTACACTCGGCCGGCGGCATCGACGAACACACCGTGAGGTCGATCAAGTCGGCATTTCAAAGCGGCTCCGTCGGGGCCATCACCTTTCATTCCGTCACCCACAATCGTTTCGACGGTATCAGTCGAGACCCTGATGACGCGGATGGTGTGGCTCTCCGTATCCGCAAAGTAAATATCTCCGTTCGGCCCTAAAGCAACTCCCTTTGGTCCGGATAGCGCGGCCTGTTTGGCGGGACCTCCGTCACCCGAGTAGCCCTTCTTTCCGGTACCGGCAAGATGGTGCAGCGTCTTTGTGTTCAGATTCATGCGATAGATGGCGTTCCCCTCCCGCAGCGCAAGAATCAAACTGTGCCGGCCGTCAAAGTCCAGGGCCCGCGGACCGTTCGTCGGCGTGCCCGTGATGGGTGAGCCATCGGGCGTCGGTTTGCGTTCGCCCGTTCCCGCAAAGGTGGAAATGATGCCGGTCGTGAGATCTACTTTTCGAACGCGATGATTTCCGATATCACAGATGTAAAGATTGCTCTTGTTGTCCAGAGCAATGGAATGCGGCCGACTAAGCAGCGCCTGCGTCGCCGGTCCATTGTCGCCACCGAATCCCTTTGCTCCGCTGCCGGCAACCAGTTCAATGATTCCCGTGACCGCGTTTACCTTCCGGACAATGTGATTCTGCATTTCCACAAAGAACATGTTGCCGGCTTTATCGAAGCGCACTTCGTACGGTTCATTCAGCGCTGCGGCCGTCGCCAGGCCGCCGTTTCCTGAATAGCCTTTTTCGCCATTGCCGGCGACAGTCGTGATCACGTTGGTTTCAGGATCCACTCGACGAATGACGTGAGAACCGACCTGACAGATATACAACGCCTTGTCAGGACCGATCACGATTCCAAAAGGCTGCGACACGGCTACCTGATCGGCCGGTCCACCGTCGCCGGAATAACCGTCCGTGCTGGTGCCGGCGACAGTTGTGACGTCTGCCGCAGCAGCTGGCAGAGCGGTACCGATCACGCATAAAACCATTGTCAGACAAGACAACTTCATAAGCTTGTGTCGCTTTTGCTGAGGCAAACGGCAGCAGGATCTTATCAACGTGGCCCGGGTGTTACCGTCGCGGCGGTGTCTATCGGTCGTCGGCTGATGTCAGCGAGACTTTGCCCTTCTTCGCGAGCACACCACCGTCATCCGCCACGGCAAACGCATTCCACAATGCAAAGAAGGCGGGGGCGGCAATCAGATTGCCCAGTATTGTGCCCCGCGCAAACGGGACTGCTTTAACAAAACAGTCCGCCAGCCCCGCGACCGTACGTGGATAAGTATCAGCCCACATTAGCCAGACGCCAAAGTTACTCAGCAGAAAGAAAATTGCGATTGATGCGATGCTGCCGCCGAATACGGCCGCATAGCGTTTTGGCGCGACCTGACGCCCCACAAAGAAGATCAGCACGTATGCCGAATAGTCGAAGGGCCAGCTGGGAAAGAATCCGTATCCGGTCTTCCAGTGCAGCAGCCCGTCCGTGAGAGCTCGAACAGCCAGCGGCAGCAGGAAGGCAATCGGGTGCCGGACCACTGAACCACAGAGCAGAGACAACGCCACCATCGACGAAAAGTTCAACAGTGGAGTATCAAGAAAACGCAGCCCGACAGTGACACAGCAGGCCAGCGCGAGGATCAGAATCTGAGAGTGTTTCATGGGAACTAATCAAGTGGAGGCCGCGCGGTGCAGCCGGTCGTTGAGAGCGATTCCCAGCCCCTTGGCCGGAAAACTTCTGGCGATGATAACATCCAGATTCGCTGAGTCGAGACTTCTCAGCCTGGCAAAAAAGTTTGCGGCACATGTTCGCAGGTCGCCGGACGTCGAAAGCTGCTCTATGTGCTCGAATCCCTGTCCGCATGGGAATTGGCCATACGTCAACAAACCGCAGAGTTTGTTCTTTACGGGCAGTGCTGTGTCGTCCGGAGCGATGGTTTGCAGGATCGTGTTTGGGGCGTAGTGACGGCTTAACATACCAGGAGCAGGTTGCGCTGCATCGTCCTGGAACACGTCGCTGACGGCTCGATGAACCGGGCCAATCACGGCTTCGATGTCTTCCACGGGCAACCCGCCGGGGCGTAGCAGGGTCGGCTGGTCTGTCGTCAGCGAAACCACGGTTGATTCAAGGCCGACGCCGCAGGGACCGCCATCAAGAACACCATCGATCTTCCCGCCCAGACCATCCAGAACGTGACGGGCCGTTGTCGGACTGATTCCACCGAATGGATTCGCACTGGGTGCGGCAACCGGGCGACCGACTGCTTTCAGAACTTCAATCGCCAGGGGATGATTTGGAATTCGCAGGCCCACGCCGGGCAGGCCTGCCGTCACAAGATCGGAAATATGACGCTGCTTCGGCAGCACCAGCGTCAGCGGCCCCGGCCAGAATTCGGCCGCCAGCTTTCGCGCCAACTCCGGAAAATCGACCACAACCTGCTGCGCCGCAGCCATGTCCGCAACGTGAACGATCAGCGGATCAAACGATGGCCGCTGTTTGGATTCGAAGATTCCGGCCACAGAATCCGAATTTGTTGCATCCGCACCCAGCCCATAGACCGTTTCCGTGGGGAATGCGACAAGCTGGCCGCGACGCAGCATCTCGGCTGCGACTAATGCATTGTCAAACAAAATGGTTTCACGCATCAGCGATGCTTACTCGTGAGAACATATTGTCGTGGTGTGAAGTTCTGCAGCCAACAGGAGCGAGTTTTCGGTTTTGAGCGTTAATTCGCATGGTCTGAGGCACTGGCGACGTCATGGAATGAATAGAAGTTCGTAATCGCTGCGAGATTGCAGCAATATGATTTTGGGGTTAAACCATCAACTGGCGTCGTGCGAATCATTGCGGAAACGCTCATCGTAGCGAGGAAATCTGTGCGGCGTCAGCGTGCCATGCGAAGAAATCGGCCGTTCTGTGGACAGAACGTGGTGGCGAACGAACAATACTTCAGGACAATGGACGAACATGTCCTGGACTTTGTTCACTTCGAACAGGTTTGATCTGAGTGTCGTTTTAACAGGTAGTTCGATTTTGGTTGCGGCCACGCCGCAGAACGGTGAATACAATGCCCGACCCGGCTGTCCTTGCAACAATTCTATTGATCGTGGGTCTGTTCCTTCTGGCCTTGGAATTGATGATTCCGAGCTTCGGTATGCTTGGCATCATGTCGGCAATCTGTCTGCTGATTTCGGCATGGGCTGCATGGCAGGCATGGTGGGACAAACCCGGCTACTTCTGGTACTTCTGGACCTACGCCGGGTTCTGGGTATTGGGGATTCCATCGGTCCTGGGTGGTATGCTGTTTCTTCTTGAAAATACAAGTCTTGGAGATCACATCGTGTTGCGTGGTCCGACCGCGGACGGCCCCGATTCCGCTGCCACGACACAGAGCCGACTGGCGGCCCTTGTTGGCCAGATTGGCGAGGCGTCGTCGGTGTTGACGCCCGGCGGGATGGTCAGTGTCGGTGGGGAACGGTATCACGCGGAATCACCGGGCATGCCCATAGAAGCGGGCTGCCCCGTCGAGGTCACCGCAGCGAAGGGAAACCGATTGGTAGTCCGCGCGATATCGGATGATTCTCTGGCGGAAAACACGGCTCAGCCAAATTCGCCGGCGCCCGGCGCACTGGAGACGACGGTCGCAGGCGGCATACCGGAGATAGATCCCGGCCAGCAATCGTCGAGTGAAACGGGGCAGCAGAACCTGGACGTCGCTGACGGTGGACGAAATGATGGAGCGTCCAACCCCCTTGACTTTGAGATTCCCGAGAACTATACCAGTAATGGCTAATGCGGCATGGCCGCAGTCAGACGCGATGTATCATTAGGAATTAATCAGTCCGCCGCCATTGCAAGCTGCAAAGAGCTGCGGCATACAGCGACAGAGTCCTTAAGCAGAAGAACTCTGATTTGGACATGGAAGATAGAGTGGTGTTTTTTCGACCGGTAGTTCGCGGTGGGCAACACAGTCCTGAGCGTCAAAAGACGAACGGAGAATTCACGAGATGAAGATCATTTCTGCGTTGATGATATTTGCTCAGACGACGCCGTATGGCTGGGCTGGCATCGTGATCATACTGCTGGTCGTCATTGTTTTTCTGGCGATATTCGCGCAGTTCGCAAGCCTGTGGCTGCAATGCAAGATGACCAATGCCGGCATTGGACTGCTTGATCTGATCACGATGCGGTTTCGAAAGGTGAATCCGACAGTCATCGTACGCAGCATGATCATGGCCGTTCAGGCCGGACTGACCAAAACTTTCCCAATCACGCATAGCAAGCTGGAAGCCCATTATCTGGCAGGTGGCAATGTTCCCAACGTCATTCGAGCGCTTATTGCTGCTCAGCGAGCCGATATCGATCTGAACTGGGACACGGCTCAGGCGATCGACCTCGCCGGTCGTGACATTCTTGATGCGGTTCGCACCAGTGTTTACCCGAAGGTCATCGACTGTCCGGATCCCAGTCGAACGTCGGGCACGCTGGACGCTGTAGCCGGCGACGGCATTCAGCTGTGTGCCCGAGGACGTGTTACGGTGCGAACGAACCTCGCACAGTTGATCGGCGGAGCGACCGAAGAAACGGTCGTTGCTCGAGTCGGTCAGGGCATCGTGCAGGCGATTGGTTCCACGGAATCGTACAAGAGCGTGCTGGAGAACCCGGATAACATTTCGAAGATTGTGCTTGGTCAGGGCCTGGAAGGGAACACGGCTTACGAAATCGTTTCCATCGACATTGCGGATATTGATGTCGGCGAAAACATCGGCGCTCGTCTGCAGGCTGATCAGGCTGAAGCGGACATGCGAGTCGCTCAGGCGAAGGCCGAAGAACTGCGAGCGGACCAGACGGCTCGTGAACAGGAAATGGTCGCACGTATTCAGGAAAACCGAGCCAAAGTTGTACTTGCAGAGGCACAAGTGCCGAAAGCCGTCGCAGAAGCATTCAACAGTGGAAAGCTGGGCCTGCTGGATTATTACGAGTTGAAAAATGTGCAGGCGGATACCAGTATGAGGCAGTCGATCGCCGGAGTTGGTTCCGCCAGCAACGATTAGAATCGGTCTGACACCAGCGTCCTTTCGCGCACCAGAGTTACCGGAGCCACGCACACATGAAGTGGGTAGTCATCGCGATCATCATTTTTCTGCGGATCATCTTTTCAATCTCCAAAGCGGCGAATGAAAAGGGGCAGAAACAGCAACAGCGCGTGCAGGCAGATCCTGGTCGTAAACAACGCGTGCAGTCTGAGATCGAAGCGTTTCTCTCGGAAGTGAGTGGCAACAAACAGCCTCGCAAAAGCGACAGCGGGGATGCTCAACTGGAACAGCGGCGGCGACAGCAGCAACAACGAAAGGCCGAGGCCAAACGTCGTCAGCGCGAAGAGCAGCAGCGGCAAAAACAGAAGGCTGAAAAGCGTCGTCGCGTGGAACCACAGGCGTCCACGTCAAAATCCCGTCGCAAGGGAGAGCGGAAAGTCGGGTCCGGAGTTGCCACCCACGTTGACAAGTACATCAGTCAGCACGTATCAGAACACATTAACCACGATGTCGACGAATACGTCGACGCCACGATCGTCGACAGCGTCGAGGATCACCTGGGCAGCAGAAGTCTCGAAATGCCCACGATGGCGACGTCCAAAAAAAGTTCGGCGGCTGCAACATCGATCGCGAAAATGCTCAGAAATCCTCAAGGGGTGCGCAACGCGATTATTGTCAACGAAATCCTGTCCCGCCCTCGAGCACTGCGCCGCTGATCGTGTCTCGTCTCAGACGTGCCGGCACGCGTGAAACACGTTGCATCTAAGAAGCCGTGAGGACCTTCCACTGATCGTGATTTTCCTTCATCGCCGGCACGATGTCCTGCGGCACAGCACCCTCTTCCAGCAGTGCCCAGCCCGTGAAGGATTCCGCCGTTGTTTCCTGAAGCAGGGGAAACAATTCCGCCCACGGATATTTGTTATTTCGCAGGTCGTGAATGTGAACGGTGCCCATCCTGTTCTGCAGCGAGCGATAGTTGGCAACCAGTCCGTCCCCGGCAAGGTCTGACGGATTGCAGTTCCAGCACACGACCACATTTGGATTGTCGGCGATGTCGAAGATCTTCTGCATGTGAGGGATTTCATTTGTTCCTCGCCCATGAACCTCGACGCGAATCTGAATTCCGTGATCTCCGGCAAACCTGCCGACTTCATTCAGCGATTGCCCGATTTGCTCCAGAGTCTGTTCAACGGAACGTTCTTTCGGCAGCCCGTTGGGGCGAACTTTCACGCCGGATCCACCGACATCTTTGCACAATTTGACAAACTGTTTTGTCTCATCGATGTTCTTCTTCAGCACGGCCGGATCCACCGCGTGATACTCGCACGCACTGCCTAACCCCACCAGTTCGACGTTGCTGTCTTCGAACTGTCGCCGCACGTCCAAACGTCGGTTCCGGTCGATGGTGATTTCAACACCGTGCTTGTGAGTGCTGCGCAGTTCGACTCCGGCAAAGCCCGTTGTTTCGCAATTGCGGATGATCGTCGGCACATCCCATTCCTTGCCCCAGTTGTACGTTACCAGGCCCAGTTTAAGTTTGCTGGCCGAACGTGGCGTCGGAAGACCAGCGGAAAGCCCACGTTGAGAAGCGGCCGCAAGGGCCGCTGTTGCGGCGAGGAAATCCCGTCGTCGGATTGTCATGTGATGATTCCCGGGGGCGTGGAGAGTGGCTGTCTGTTGCAGACACAGACTATGTGCAGATCATCCTATCAGAGTGCTGCCGCGTAGCTAGTTCAGGCAATGTTATTTCGATGTCACCCAGACCGGTGTGGACCATGCCACGTGGCCATGCGCGACCATCAGATTGCCCGGCAATACCGGCGCATCGCGCTCCTGTGTGACGCGCCAGTAATACCAGTGCGTTCCCTTTGGCAGGTCGGTATCAGTGAACTTAACACTGAAGTGGCGATCGTCGGTGCCGGAAAAACGATTCACTTCAACGCCATCCCGGACAAGTGTGGCCGACGTGATCGGTCGTGTGCCAACGGCTTTTAGCGTCAGGAGAACCTGCGAGTTCTTTACCGCGATCTCGTCGCCCATGAAGACGCCGTTGGCTCGTGAATCGATCAATATCCGGGACCCGTTGGTCGCAAAACAACGCCGTTGTCGCAGTGCATCAAATATTGCGTCGGCCGTCAGCTCTTCCGCATAGATCCCGGTCAACGCACCGCTTAGTCCAGGTGCGCGACGATGAGAATCACCGCAGGCCACGAAACCCAGCCGTGCTCCGTTATTCAACGGTTCATGGAACAGCTTGGGAACGCGAGCGATGTAATTCCGCCAGCCCGATGTCAGTTCCATTCCGACTTCAACTGCGTGGCCCGACACTTTGAAGTTGTCGTGCTGGGTAAAGGTCAGGCCCCCCGCCTTCTCAACGGCTGTGTTCAGCCGGTTGATGTCATTGCCGACTTCCGGAAAACGAACGATCGGCCCGCCCGTTGGCGGATAGACCACACTGCGGTGATTGGGAAACGAACGATTCTGATAGGGAGGCGTCCAGTTGCCGGGATCATCAACACGAGCCCCGGCGCGGCCCGGGACCCGAGACGTCCATTCGTAACCGGGTAGAGCCAGAAAACCGGGCCGAGCATAGAAGTGGGCAAAGTCATTGCTCAGTGCGTATTCGTATCCGGTCAACGGAGCGTCATACAGAAAGTCGTTGTTGGTGAAGACGACAACATCAAGTCGTGCGCGATCCCGGGCGTAGTGCAATAGCTCGTCGGGCTCTCCTTCTGCATCGCACGTCAGGCCGCTGTGACAGTGCATATCTGCCCAGAACAGTTGGTATGGTCTTCCGGCAATGGTGATGGTTTGAGCAGGCGGCAGTTCCTCGCGAATCGGCAGATCGACAGGCTCCCAACCAAGCCATTTTTCCTGTTTAAATTCACTGGTGTCAGCCAGGTTCAGGCTCAGGCATTCATAGACACGTTTCGAATCACGAGGCAGGTGCGAAGCGAGAATCCTGAAACGCCCGTCAGTGACTGCGTCTGAGTGTGGCAGGTGATAGTCGACGAGGCCCTGATGCAACAGCACCGGATTTTCCCATTGTCCACCGCGCATCCGGCGACCAACAAGATCACCGACGACATTCGGTGTGCTGCCTTTGTGAGTCGACTTTCGCTCCCACATCAACCAGATGTTATCGCCATTTCGCAGCAACATCGGTTGAGCACGCTGACCCATATAACCGCCAGTGGCCACAACGCGAGGTTCGATCTGCCCCATCAGCCCGTGGGTCAATTCAGCAGCTGTGGTGTTTCCACCGGCGTCAGTCACCAGCTTCCACTGACCGCCCACCCGGACCGCCGCCTGCAAAATGTGCCACTGGCTGATGACGCCCGGCCCGCCGATCACATCCTGCTTGTTCAGCCATGCCACACACAAACCGTTTGAAGTTGCGATCGCTGTCGGTTTCAGGCAATGGTGTCCACGGGGCGAAACCTGTTCTACCGGACCAGCCGTCGGCAGCAGTGTTCGACCTTTGATGGCATACATGCCGTTTTCATAGGTGTCCCAGAATACGGACACGGTCCCACTGTCGTCGGCAACAACCGTTGACCGGTACGCTTCTGAAGTGTCGTCAGAAACTTCAAGCGGTGCTTCCCAGAGTCCGTTGTCCAGGACGCGAGCAGTGATTCGGAAACCATCGCCCGTTCTCTGGCTCCACGTCGCCACCACTCTGCCATCATGAGTCGAGGCTGCCGTGGGATAGATGGCAGTTGATGCGGGTTCTGAGAGGCTTAATGTGGACTGCCATTTTCCGTCACGGTGTTCACGAGCACGAACCTGCCAGCCGACGTCCGTTCGCGCCGACCAGATCACGCAGACAGAACCATGACGCCCCTCAACAACGACGGGAGGGCCAGCGATTTCCTCGGCGTCGCTGATTGTTGTCGCGGGTTGCAATTTACCGTCCGCAGCAAATTGACGGACGTCGATGCGGTCCTGTCCTGCTGCATACGTATGCCACGCCACCCACATGTTTTCGGTTGAAGTCACTACGGCACCGGGATGCGACTGGTACGCCGCCTGATCTTCATTCAACACGAAGTCTTCGGCGGAAGCAGTCGTGTTGTTGATGGATTGCCCCGCCAACAGGATAGCAAACACCAGCAGATTCGATCGATCGACAGAGCGATTGCGGAGCATGGTCGGATGTCCTGAACGTCTCGTGACGACTGTAGATTTGGGAGTTGAATTTCTGCTGCCCGGCATTTATTCAGCAAAGAGCGACTTCGCTCGGGAGCGTATTTGTACGACTTTGTGCTCCAGCAGCGATTGCCGCTCTTTCTGCTGCAACACCAGTTTGTCCGCGTTCAGCAACACTGCCAGCGCTGCGGCTCGTTCGTTCGTGCGCAGCAGTCCTTCGATGGCAAGGTAGCGATTGCGACCCGCAAGATAACTGAGCGATTCTGCCAACGGCGCAATGACGTCCGTTGACTCAACGTCCGCAAGACCACTCACGGCGCCCATTTGAAGTTCATGATTCGTATCTTTCGTCAGGTACTGCAGCAAGTGCGGCACCGCTGTTTCTTTGTCCATCAGAGCCATCATCCGCAAAGCATCGTACCGTGTGCCTGGTCGAACCTGGTCGTCGTCCGCCATTGCCGCGGCCAACTGCAATGTGCCAGGCCAGCGTGCTTTGACGTCTGGCAGGCCGTCGAGAATCTCAGCAAGGCGGCGCTTGGGCCAGAAGCCCAGCTGTGATGCGCCATTGACCAGACCGCCACCGATCACCACGGCCTGCCAGTCACGCAGCGGCCGTGCTTCAGCAGGAACGCACGTTTCCAGAACGTCGCGAATCTCGCCGCCGTCGTTCCGCCGTCCAACTGCAATGGCGACTCGCCAAAGCCACGGAATGTGACGGTATTCATCTTCAATATCACCTGTCCGGATTCCTGCAGCCAGCAACGAAATAATACCGGGCCCCATCCCGGGTCGCTGGTCGATCACTTTCTGTCGGCGTGCCACCGGCTGAGATTCGTCCAGCAGGAAGGGCGCGATCGCCGGCGGAAATCGGGGCAATGGTGTTTCCGTGAGATCTGCTGCCGCAAATCCGGGCAACATCCCCACCGGAACCAGTCGCACTTCGCGCAAATCAAACAACGCTTGTTTCACAGGAAGATTCGGGCGAACGACGATGACATTGACACCGGATTTGAGTTGAGTCGTTCCAACTTTTCTATGGCGATAGCGGTTCCATCCTCCCGTCCCGACAACCGTTCCGCTGACGGATTCAGCGATGCCGTCGATGCGAAACTGGTTGCCGGCTGATGCCGTAGCGCAGGCGGCGTTGATGTAGATATCGTACCGGCCGGATTTCGGCAGCCGCACCTTCCATGTGGCGAAATCCCGCTGGTCATGCCAGTAACCAATGTTTTCAAATTCTGTTTCAAAGGTAATGTCGCGTCCACGAATCTCAGCAGAATCGGCAGTCAGCAACAGGGCCCCGTTTTCATTCGGTGCAATCGTCTTTGGAACATTCCCCGGCATTCGTTTTGGCGGTGTTTCGAAGCTTGCCAGATATGCGATCACGTCGCTGAAGTCCTGAGCCGACATGTCGCGCTCCAGACCTTCCGGCA
>JAPYTO010000175.1 GCA_029941865.1 Fuerstiella sp.
AAGAAACTGAGACCGACCTGTTCGGTGAACAGGTTGTGCTGTGCGGCGGAGTTTCCGCATTGGTCAAAGCCGGCTTTGAAGTTTTGGTCGAAGCAGGCTACCAGCCGGAAATGGCCTACTTTGAATGCATGCACGAACTCAAGCTGATCGTGGACCTGTTCTACGAAGGTGGTTTGAATTACATGCGATACAGCGTGTCCAACACCGCCGAGTACGGTGACTACACCAGTGGACCACGAATCGTCACCGAAGAAACCAAGGCCGAGATGAAGCGAGTTCTGGAGGATATTCAGTCGGGCCGATTTGCTCGCGACTGGCTGCTGGAAAACAAAGCCGGCCAGGCGTCGTTTAAGGCAACTCGCCGTCGAGAACGCACACATCAGATTGAAACTGTCGGCAAAGATCTCCGCCGCATGATGACCTGGATCGATTCCAAGGAAGTTTAGAGCGGTCCGCGCATTCTTCGGAACTGTTCTGGCGCGCGGGCTTCGGTGCATTTGCTGGTTCTGCGGGCATGTCGTTCGTGATTTATTCTCCCGCTTGCGGGAGAGTCGAGCCTAAGCGAGGAGAGGGGGGCCGCGCTGAAACCTCCCCTCGCTTAGGCTCGACCCTCCTTGAAAAGGAGGGTTATGTCGAAATCGAACGCTCGCCCATCCTCCCGCATTCGTCGGATGCCCCAGGCCTGGCGCGCCCTTTACGGCCACGGATCAGCGCGATGCGTTGTCGATCCCCGCTTCCGTCAACCATGGTTCAATCGCGGTCGCCCAGCGTTCGTAGCCCTCTTCGCTCAGGTGCAGAGCATCCGGCATGATGTTCCTGGATATCGTGCCGTCAGATTGCGTGAACACGTCGCCAATGTCCAGATAGTGGACTCGCTGACCGTCAGCCAGTCGACGGATGTGTTGATTAATGGCGATGTTGTTCAGCCGCCGAACGTCCAGCGACGATTGCCCGCGCGGGAAGATGCCCTGCAACAGCACCTTCGTGTTCGGTGATCTTTCAGCGAGGATCTCCAGAATACGTTCCACACCCTGCGCCACCTGTTTAGGGTTCTGCAGAAAATGGCCGGTGTTGTTGGTGCCGATCATCACCACCGCCACCCTGGGCTTGATGTTGGCCAGATTACCGTGAGTCAGTCGCCAGATGACATGCTCAGTACGGTCGCCGCCGATTCCAAGGTTGATGGCTTTGCGATCGCCGTAGTATTTTTGCCAGACGTTTTTGCCCCGTCCTTCCCAGCCCTGAGTGATGGAATCGCCGATAAAGGCCAGTTCGACGTCTCCCTTTCTGGCATTGGCCGTCAGCTGAGCGTCTCGTGCCTGCCAGCCCGCCTCATCGCCCCGAGTCGCCGGAAGGACAGCCGGGTTGACGTCGTAGAATTCGTGCAGATCGACGTAGCGTTTCTTCAGCCCTTCCAGAATTGACGCGTATGCGGGATCGCCGTGGACACTCGTCATCTCTTCCGGGTCGGATTGCAGGTCGAACAGATTCCATTCGCGGGTCCGCGGAAAGAACATCAGTTTGTAGCGATCCGTGCGCACGCCATCGTGCCGTGGGACATTATGGACGGCCGCATTTTCGTAGTACGCGTAGTAAATGGCATCGCGCCATGACGCCGTTGGCTGGCCCGCATTCTTCAGGACCGGCACCATGCTGCGGCCCTGCATTTCTTCCGGCACAGCGGCTCCGGCAACATCCAGAAACGTAGGGCCATAGTCAATGTTCTGAATCAGCGCGGATGCTTTTGATCCTGGCTCAATCACACCCGGCCAACGAATCAGAAATGGCATTCGCAGCGACTCTTCGAACATCCAGCGTTTGTCGTACCAGCCATGTTCACCCAGATAAAATCCCTGGTCTGAGCTGTAAATCACGATGGTATTGTCCGAGATTCCGGCTTCGTCCAGGTAGTCCAACAGCTGACCAACACCATCATCGACCGCCTGGACGCACCGCAGATAATCCTTGATGTAGCGTTGGTACTTCCAACTGATGACCTGTTTGTCGCTTAGTTTGCCGGCCTTCATTTGCGCGATGAACGCTTCATTTTCCGGTTCGTACTGAGCATCCCAGACCGCCTTCTGCTGGTCTGTCATACGAGCATATTCACTGTTGGGATGGCGGTTCTGGAAGTGTTCCGGAAACAGAACATCTCCGTGGAACTTCATGTCATGAGCCCAATGGAAATGATCCTTGATGGACATTTCATTCTGCTGCAACAGCTTTGTTCGACCTTCGTAGTTGTCGAACAACGACGCTGGCTCAGGCACGTCTTCGTTCTTGTACAGCGAAAAATGGCGTACCGCTGGCGACCAATTGCGATGCGGAGCTTTATGCTGACACATCATGATGAACGGTTTTTCGGGATCGCGTTTCTCCTTCAGCCACTCCAATGCCAGATTGGTAATAATGTCCGTGCAGTAGCCTTCACGCCGTTTCCGTTGACGATCCATCTGAATGAAGTCAGGGTTGTAATAATTGCCCTGCCCCGGAAGTATCTCCCAGTGATCGAAGCCTGTTGGATCGGTCGACAAGTGCCACTTGCCGATAACTGCCGTCTGATAACCGACGTCCTGCATCAGTTTTGGAAATGTCGTCTGCGACCCATCAAACCTGTTTCCGTTCCGCAGAAAGCCATTAATGTGACTGTGTTTGCCGGTCAGGATGCACGCCCGTGACGGCCCGCAAATGGAATTCGCACAGAAGGAATTCGCAAACACGGCCCCTTCGTTGGCGATCCGGTCAAGATGTGGCGTCTTATTGATCTTCGAACCGTACGCCCCGATCGCCTGCAGGGCGTGGTCATCAGAAAAGACGAACAGAATGTTGGGACGTTTGTCGGCGGCAGCCGCAGTTGCCGACAAAGCCAGGGGCGCCAGTAGACTGAGTGCGACCACAGCACAATGAAAAATGCTCTTCCATCGCCGAATATGCTTCGCCCGCACTGTGGCAGCGATGTTCGTCAGTGGGGCATGTTCTTCCGAACAGCGACCTTGATTCGAATTGTGGGCCGTGCTCACATTGGGATTCTGTGCTGTGCGCGCACCGGACACAGTTGAAATGGTCATATGAGTGCTCTCGTGGTGGGAGGTGAGACCTGATCGTCCTGTCGCATCGCTTGTTACGACCGGGGCAGACAGTTTACTCTGGATTGTCGATGGCTCAAGCAAGTCCGTTCCCCGACTGCGGTACGGCCTTCGAAATCACCACCTGTTCGGCGCATTTGATCCGCGGACACCGACAGGGCAGTTGTTTTTGCTGACGCTTAATGAATAGACTTCGTGGAGTTTTCGTCGTAACGAACCAATGTTTCACAGCAGGCCCAACGAGCTTCCGCTACCGACGTGCGGGGCGTTGCCCACGCGGTTAAACGATACGCCGCAGATTCGAAGTGTCGCCCGGGAACTGGTCATCCGTTTCCGCTGGCGGTGGCAGGGATGCGAACAAAACCAATGGTTGTTTTTCCAAATACTCAGATTTTCTTCTCGTCAACATGAACATCGATTTTCACGATTGTCTTGTCCCCTACAACAACCACGGCGTGATGTTTCTGTATCCGGACATCTGGCAGCTGGATGAGGAAACGGACGGCGAAGGTGTGATCATCACCGTTTCCGCGCCCGGACCCCGTTTCTGGACCCTGCGCATTCTTCTGTCCAGTCCTGCTCCGCCGCAGGCCGTGGAATCGTGCGTCGCCGCATTTCAGGACGAATATGAGGATGCGGAAGTTGAGAACGTCAGCACGATGCTGGCTGAGATGCCCGCCTGTGCCCGGGACGTCACGTTCTTTTGCATGGAACTTCTGAACACGGCAGCTCTTCGAAGTGTCCGAACTTCGGATTTCACACTGCTGGTCTGGTGGCAGGCGACCAGCAATGAACTGGATGAACTGCGTCCGATGCTTGATGAAATGACGGAATCGGTGCGCGCAACCGCGTTGATGGACTGAAGCACCGGCGTCGGGGTATCATTCGCTGGCTTTCCACGTGTGTCGATGCCGAACGTCCCACGACCGGTCGCCGTTTTCTTTGCATGCAACGGTCGACGACCTCTGGTTTCCAATCATCGAAAATCGCCGAAAACAAGAAAGCGACGGCATGTCATCGCACTCCATGAAACAATTCTCATCTATAACATGCCCGTCGTAAGCCATCCCACACCCGAAGAGTTTCGCACGTACGCTGCACAGGCGAGATTTGTGCCCGTGTTTCGTCAACTGACCTCGGACACTCTGACACCCGTTACAGCTTACCAGAGACTGCGCGACGGTCCGTGGTCGTTTCTGTTTGAAAGTGTTGTCGGCGGTGAGAAGATCGGCCGGTACAGCTTCGTTGGCAGCAACCCGTTTCTGTCCATCACAGCGTGGGACAGGCACGTCCGAATTCGCAATGCCGACGGAACAACGAAGGAATGGGACAGCGACGATCCTCTAAAGGATCTTGACGCACTGGTCGCCGAATATGAATGTGTGCCCGTCCCTGGTCTGCCTCGATTCTGTGGCGGTGCCGTCGGGTTCGCTGGTTACGACGTCATCCGATACAGCGAACACCTGCCCAATGTTCCCGACGATGATCGTGGTCTGCCTGACATGTGCTTCGCGCTGTACGATGGCATGGTTGTCTTTGACCACATCCGCAAAGTTGTGCTGGCAGTGGCTTTGGCCGACACCCAGGACTGCGATCCCGATGACGCTCGAGCCGTCGCCGAAGAGCGACTGGAGCAGATTTGCGTTCGGCTGGCCGTCGGAAACGATTCTGTGCGGTTGACTGATATCGATCTGACCGTCGAACCGGACCTGCCGATCGAATCCAACTTCACGCAGGAACATTTTGAAACCTGCGTCGAAACGTGTCGCGAGTACATCAAGGCCGGTGACATTTTTCAGGTCGTCTTCAGTCAACGACTGCAGCGTGCCAGCAATGCGAAGCCTCTGGACGTGTATCGTTCGTTACGAATGGTTAATCCCAGCCCGTTTATGTTTCTGCTGCAGACTCCGGAACTGCACCTGGTCGGCAGTTCCCCGGAAATTATGGTGCGTGTGGAAGACGGCGAAACCACCATTCGTCCGCTGGCCGGGACCAGGCGCCGCGGACGAACGGAACAGGAAGACAAAGAACTGGCCGACGAACTGCTGGCCGACCCGAAGGAACGGGCGGAACATGTGATGCTGATTGACCTCGCTCGCAACGACGTGGGGCGAGTCGCCCAGTTTGGTTCTGTCGAATTAAGCGACGTGATGGTCGTGGAACGTTACAGCCACGTGATGCACATCACATCCAACGTCGTTGGCCAGTTGCGGGAAGGCATGACCGCTGTGGAAGCTCTGCGAGCGGGATTGCCGGCGGGCACGGTTTCGGGTGCACCCAAAGTACGAGCGATGGAAGTCATCGATGAGATTGAACCACATAAACGCGGCCCGTACGGTGGAGCCGTGGGCTACATCGACTTCACCGGCAACATGGATACGTGCATCGCCCTGCGAACGCTTGTGATTCACAATGGGATCATCTACGTGCAGGCGGGTGCCGGGATCGTGGCGGACAGTGTGCCGAAACTTGAGTACGAAGAAACATTGAACAAGGCCAAAGCTATGCTGAAGGCGATCCACGTCGCGGAAACACAACTGTCAGAACAGGGTTCATGACGACCACCTGGGACCAACTTAAAGGGCATGACGAACAGCGGGAGTTGTTTCGTCGTTCGCTGCAGCGCGGACGGTTGTCTCATGCCTATGTTCTGGCGGGACCCGAAGGCATCGGCAAACGTCAATTCGCTCGCCTGCTGGCACAGTCAGTGTTCTGTCGCAATCATGAGCTGACGGAATTGCAGGTGTGCGGCGACTGTCGGGCGTGCCGGAGTTTCCACGCGAATACATGGCCGGACTACATCGAAGTCGGCGTGCCTGCCGGAAAAACTGCTATCCCGATTGCGGCCATCGCCGGAGAAGACGGCAAGCGCGGTCGCGAAGGCTTGTGCTACGAATTGTCGATGGCCCCTCAGGCGTCTGATCGGCGAGTCGCCGTGATCAATGACGCCGGCTTACTGAACACCGAAAGTGCCAACGCCCTGTTGAAGACGCTGGAAGAACCGCCAGCGCATTCGCTGATTTTACTGGTGTGCGATAACCCGGACACCCTGCTGCCCACCATTCGTTCTCGTTGCCAGGTCGTCCGCTTCTTTCCGCTCAGTCAGCCCGACGTGCAGCAGATTCTGTTGACTCAGGAAATTGTGGAATCCGAAGCTGAGGCCGCATCTATCGCGACGCTGTGTGAAGGCAGCCTGGAAACCGCTCGGCAGCTGCTGAGTCCGGAATTGCGAAAACTGAAGACTTCGGTGTCAGCTCAACTGGAGCAAATGGAAGGCATGAAGCCACTAAAGGTTGCCGCTACGGTTGTCGGAGGCATCGAAGAAATGTCCTCCAGCACGGCAGAACAACGTCAGAACGCTCAGTGGCTGCTGCGATTCGTGGCCGACGCCATACAACAGCGGCTGCGAGCACTCGCGAAAGGCGATCTTTCTGACGCAATGACCAAACGGCTGGGCGTCAGAAACGGGCTCGATTTGCTGTCTCCCATGCTGGAGCGAACCATCGCAGCGTCACGCCAGATCGACGGCTCATCACCGGTCAGGCTGGTCATGGAAGCATTCTTCGACGAAGTCGCTCGCATGTTTCGACAGGCGGCGAAACGTTGACACTCACCAGGTGGCACTGTCGGAAACTCGCTGTTGTAAGACCTGACATCCACGTGACGTCAAACGATCAACTTGTGTTTGAGTGTCACTGACTGAGGGTTTTCAACCACAGAGAACACGGAGGTACACAGAGATTCTGATCGTGCCACCGCTGTGCCTCTCCGTGGTCAAATTCGTTCGTCACTCAGTTGAGCCAGGGCACCCCGGGAGTGATTCAGTAGACGCACTCGTGTAAACTCTAATCATGGCCAGACGAAAACCGGAAATCCGAATGCGAACCTGGGGGATCTATTCCCAGTGGGATTCCGGCTCAAAGCAACTGCCCAAGATCGTTCAGGTCACGACGCGGGTGCCGGCTGAAGTTGACATCGAATTCGGTTTCGTCGTCAATGTGAAAGGCGCGAAAAACCAGGAGCTCGAGTACTGCATCGATCACCCTGGAATTCTGGACGACGCGGGAAACCGCAGAGATCCGTTCCGGGGAACTGTCTACGTCAAGACAAACGACTGGGACTTCTTCCTGGGCGATACGATCTGGAATCCGGTCGACGACAAGCTGGGCGAATGGCGTTTGACGCTGGAAATGAACGGAGCTGCGATTGCCGAGAAGTCGTTTGACGTTGTTCTGCCGACGAATCAGGACAGTCCGAACGTCACGCCGAACGGCTCGACAACGTGAGTCAAGCCGTTCAATGAGTGTGCCACTGGCTTTGCCAGTGCGTCCTGCAACAACACTGGCGAAGCCAGTGGCACTCAACGCAGCGGCGTCACTCCGCGTCTTCCCGGCGTCCCTTTACAGCCGCATTTCGGTCTAAAACCTCCGTTGTGGCTGTTCACGTTGAAGCATTGCTATAGCATCCGGTGCGATCATGATTTCGTGACCTTGGTCGTCGTAGGCAACATGAAACAGAAGCAGGAGCTACTCTTGGAATCTCAATTCCCATCAGAAATGTCGCAGCGCATTGAACGCACCGGCGTCATTTCTGTGCTGATCATCGACGACGTGGCTCACGCCGTTCCGCTGGCCAAAGCTTTACTGGCGGGTGGCGTCGATGCCATGGAACTGACGCTGCGGACAGACGCTGCGATTGATTCTCTGAAACAGATTCGCGAACACGTTCCGGAAATGCTGGCTGGCATCGGCACTGTCCTGACCATTGACCAGGTGGATCAGGTCGTCGCAGCCGGAGCCCACTTTGCCGTTTCGCCAGGCCTGAATCCTGACGTGGTGGAACGAGCTCAGGAATTGAACCTGCCATTCGCTCCCGGTGTCATGACGCCGTCCGAAATTGAGGTGGCCCTGAAGCTTGATTGCCGTGAACTGAAGTTTTTTCCGGCAGAACCAAGTGGCGGCCAGAAGATGCTGGACAGTATCCGAGCCCCCTACGCTCACCTTGGGATCCGATTCATTCCGCTGGGCGGAGTCAACGCGGGCAACATGGAATCGTGGCTCCGCAATCCGGGCGTCCTGGCGGTCGGCGGTTCGTGGCTGACGCCGAAAGACGTTATCAAAGCCAAAGACTGGGGCGAGGTGACTCGACTTGCGACCGAAGCACGAGCGATTGTTGACCGTGTACGAGGATCATAACGGAGTATTCCATGCAGGTTACAATCACCGCTGTCGGCCCGGATAACAAGGGTCTGGCCGATCCGATCATTCACTACGTTTCCGGTGCTGGTGCGAACATCTACGAAATTCAGATGTACGACCGCGACACCGAACACCTGTTTGCGATGCTGATGCGAATCGACTGGCCCGAGGACATTACGTCCGTGGCAAAACTGCGCAGTCATCTGCAGGAAATCGGATTGGGGCGAGGGCTGGAAGTGCGTGTGTGGGCTCGCGACGAACATCGACGCCTGCCGCGTCTGGCGATTTGCACGACTTATCGGACAGAACCGCCCCTGGCCATTCTGCGAGCGATCCGCGACGGACGCCTGAAGGCTGAAGCCGCCGTCATGATCGGCAACCGCAACGCGTGTCGCAGCGTGGCTGAACAGTTTGATGTTCCCTGGCACAACATCGGCGATGATTCCGGGGGCGTCGACTATTCACAAATGCAGACACTGATCGACGAGAACGAAATTGACTACGTGATTTTGGCCCGGTACATGCGCGTTCTTCCGGCGGACATTTGCTGGAAGTTTGCCGGTGGACGCATCATCAATCTTCATCACGGTCTGCTGCCGCCATTTCCGGGCTTTCGCCCCTATGAAGATGCTCACCAGCACCACATGCTGTGCTACGGAGCGACCGTCCACTTTATCGTGCCGGAACTGGACGCTGGCAACCAGATCATTCACCAGGGATCGTTTAACGTGCAGCCCGGAACCCCGCTGACGGATATCAAGCGACAGGGCGAAAGTGATCACGAACCGAACTGCCTGCTGGAAGGTGTGCGACGGGTTGTCGACCGCGAAGTGGAACTGCATTTCCACCGCATCGCGCGAGTGGAACGTTAGAGCGGGTCCGGACACGTCTGTTCGTGTGAGCGGCACGGCGCTAGCCGCCGGTTCATGGCAGTATGTTTACCCGCGGCTAGTGGTCTGTCCATGTTGAGTTTGCTAGTAGCGGAACTCGCCCAGAGTTTCGGCAAACGAGGGGCAACGCCGAAAGTCCTGGCGACTTCCGCTACCGTCAGCATTAGTAAACTTAATGTGGGTGCAGCACCAGCGCCTTGCGGCTCACTGTTTCAGGTTTCGGGACAACCATCTGCCGGTCAATTGAAACTACGCGAAAACGTCCTTTATGACTCGACCGTAAATGTCCGTCAGTCGGAAATCTCGTCCGGCATAGCGGTACGTCAGTTGCTCGTGATCCAGGCCAAGGGCGTGCAGAATCGTGGCATGCAGATCGTGCATGTGAACCTTGCCTTCGACCGCTTCATGACCGATCTCATCCGTGGCCCCGTAGCTGAATCCCTTTTTCACTCCGCCACCGGCAAGGAAAACCGTAAACCCGCGAGGATTATGGTCGCGACCATTGTTGCTCTGTGAAAACGGTGTGCGTCCGAATTCGGCACCCCACCACACCAACGTGTCTTCCAGCAGACCGCGTTGTTTCAGATCGGCCAGCAGTCCGGCAACCGGTTTGTCTGTCGCGGTCGCGTGGTCCATGTGTTTCGGCATGTTGCTGTGCTGGTCCCAGCGGGGATTCGGTGATTCGTCGGCGTAGTTGACCTGTACGAACCGCACGCCGGATTCGGACAACCGACGAGCCATCAGACACTGCCGTCCGAAGGCGTCCGTTTTATCCGCGCCAATGCCGTACATTTGTTGAGTTGTTTCGGTCTCGTGCGAAAGATCCAAAATTGCCGGGGCATCCGTCTGCATTCGCCAGGCGAGTTCGTAGCTTTTGATGACGGCCTCCAGTCGACTGTCATCGTCAGGCCGGCGATTCACCTGAGCCTTGTTCAGTCGCTGCATCAGCGTGAAACGTGTTTCGGCCTCTTCAGGACTCAACTGTGGATTGCGGATGTGATCGATCGTCATCTGTTCGATGGAACGGCTCGCTCGACCGATCGCCGTGCCCTGATACACCGACGGCAGAAAAGCGTTCGAATAGTTTCGCGGGCCACCCTTTGTGTCCGAAGGCTGCAGTTGAACGAACCCCGGCAGACTTTGGTTTTCGGTTCCCAGACCATACATCAGCCACGAACCGAACGACGGTCGCACAAGATTTGTCGCGCCGGTGTGCATGAACAGAGTCGAAGGCCCATGTGCGACACCTTCCGTGTGCATGCCTTTCAGGAAACACAGATCATCGACGTGTTTTGCGATCTGTGGAAATAGTTCGCTGACATGCTGACCGCAAGCGCCGTACTGGCGAAACTTCCACAGCGGCTTCATCAGAGACCGCTGACTGACTTTTCCGAACGTGCCAAAGCGAACTCCGGTAAAGTCGATGGACTTGCCGTCGCTGTTGATCAGTTGTGGCTTGTGGTCAAAGCTGTCGACGTGGCTGGGACCACCCTGCATAAAGATGAAGATGACGCGTTTTGCCCGCGCCGGCAACATTGGCTGCTTTGCTGTCAGCGAATGGTTTGCCGCCGACGCAGCGCTGGCCTGCTGTTCTGCCAGCATGCTGCCCAGTGCCAGCGAACCGAATCCGCACGCGGAGTTTTGTAACCAACTTCGTCGATTATGTGTGAACATGTTTTAATCCGTCAGGGAAATGGGGTCAGGCACCAATAGCCGAAACGGCCCTGCGGGTGCTTCGCACTATTGGTGCCTGACCCTGTTCCCCATTAATCAATGTAGCGAAAATCGACCGACGCAAAGAGGGCCTGAAAAACAGAAGCCCATGCATCAGTGGAGTCCACTCCCTCTTCGACCAGAAAACTCTGCAACGGTTTTAACTCGCCCACAGTCGGCGGCCTTCCCAGCGTGCGGCGAAACACTTCGTCTATCATAGCGTCAAGTGCCGCCGCATCGACAGATTGAGTCTCCAGAAAATGCTCCGCCGCCACTTTCGACTGCTCCAGCATGAATGGGCTGTTCAGCAGGAATAACCCCTGCGATGGCAACGTACTGCTTGTCCGCTGACCCGTCACCAGGTTGGGGTTGGCGATGTCGAACACTTCGAATATTTCAAGCATGCAGTTTCGGAAGAACGGTACGTAGACACTGCGGATATTTCGGCTGAACTGATCGTGGTCGTAGGCGTTGTCGTATTGAGTGACCTTTCCGATCGTGAGGCCGCCTACCTGATTCAGATCCAGCTGGCCACTGATCTGCAGCAACGAGTCACGTAACGATTCGACATCCAGGCGCCGCCGAAAGCCTCGAGTCAGGAGCTCGTTGTCAGGATCTGCATCGGACGTGCCCGACGCCGCTGAAGACGACAGCCGAAAAACCCGCGAGACGACAATCCGCCGAATCAGCGTTTTAACTGACCATGCATCGTCTTCGACAAACGTGGCCGCCAGATAGTCGAGCAATTCCGGATGCGTTGGCGCCCGTCCCATCTTTCCGAAATTGTCGGGCGTGCGGACCAGTCCTTCGCCGATCAGATGCAGCCAGACGCGATTGACGAATACACGCGCCGTTAACGGGTTGACAGGTGACGCGACCCAGTTCGCCATTTCCAGGCGACCGCTTTGATCCTGCGGCAGATTGAATGGCAGTGTGTCTCCATTCTGATCCACCGGGCTGGCCGCGGACACAAATCCACGTGGCACAAGCGGACCAAGATTCCGAATACCGCCCCGCACATGAATATGCCAATCCGCCGGTTCCTTCTGATCACGGACCCCCATGGCTTTCGGAGTGACAGGTCTGGCCTTCTTATGCTTATTCAGCTTCGCTTCCAGCGATGTCAGACGTTTTGACAATTCCAGTTGCTGATGTTGTTCGTCTGGCGAAACGACAACATCGTCGACAGTACTCGGCAAAAATTGAATAGCGTCGACGATCACGACGCCTTTTCCCGATTTTTCTGCGTCGATGGTGACCACCGCCGGCGAACCCGCAGTAAATGGAAATGTTCCCAGCTCCGCAAATACACCATCCAGCGGAGTCTTGCGCTGGTCAACTTCGACAGTTGTCGATCCTTCGGCATGGGTGACGGTGACCGGAAGTCGGCTGCACCGTGACGTCTGATAGTTGTGGGACATGCGTACGCGATACATGCCGGACTCAGGCAACGTCGTCTGAAAACGCACACGTCGTCCGGTCTTCAGATAATTGTCGTGTCGGTATCCCTTGCCAACATAGGGTGCCAGGGACGTCGAGCGAACCCATTCACCTTCAAACGTCGCCTGGGAATCATCAACAACGATGCCGGGCAAAGATGCGGTGTCAATGTGTGGCGCTACGCCGGGGCGTTGGCCCTTCACCTGTTTCTTTAGTTCTGCGATCTTTGCCTGCAGCGACTTTTCCTGCGTTTTCCAGTCGGCCAGTCGCTTGTGCTCTGGGTTCGTTTTCAGGCTGGTCGTCACATAGGTGCTGACGTTTCCCGGCAGCAACGTCTCTGTGCTGCGAAAGACTCCGGCCATCGCGTAGTAGTCGGCGGTGGGAATGGGGTCGAACTTGTGGTCATGACACCGAGCACACCCGATCGTCAAACCCAGAAACGTTCGCCCGATCGTGTCAATCTGCTCATCAATCACTTCCATCCGCAGCAGTTCTTTATCCTGCTGTTCGTAGTTGGTCGGCCCCAGCGTCAGATAGCCGACGCCCGTCACCTGATCGTCGTGCTCACTGTCACTCTTGTACGGCAGCAGATCGCCCGCGATGTGTTCCCGGACCAATTGGTCAAAGGGCTTGTCGTCGTTGAACGACTTGATCACGTAGTCACGAAAACGCCATGCGTCCGGAAACATCAGGCTCCGCCCGCCTCCGCTGGATTCGGCAAAGCGGGCGACATCCAGCCAGTGACGTCCCCAGCGTTCACCAAAGCGATGCGACGCCAGCAGTTCGTCGACGATCGCATCAATCGCCTGATCCGGATCCACTGACCATGCGGCGACGAAAGTGGCAATCTGATCTGTCGTCGGCGGCAGCCCAACGAGTCCATATTGAATCCGGCGAAGGACTTGCTCTGCGGTAGCGTCGTCAACGGGCGACAACCCAGTGGTCTCGTACCTGGCAGCCACAAAACGATCGATGTCCGTCTTTGCCCAACCACTTTTCGGTGCAGGAACGTCCGGTCGACGGATCGAACGAAAGCTCCAGAAGTTTCGTCCCGCCTTCAGGTCGATCGCTGACCGCTTCACCATCTTTCCGCCGACGCGTGGGTCAGCAGCTCCATCGCGGATCCATTGTTCGAAATCCGCGATGATGGAATCCGGAAGTTTGCGGTCCGGCGGCATTTCGTAGGATTCGTGCTTCATCGCCAACAGCAGCAGACTTTCATCCGGCACACCCGGTACGATGGCCGCTCCTGATTCGCCACCGTCCAGCGCCACTGCCTTCGAATCCAGCAGCAGACCACCGCGCACATTCTTCGCGTCAACGGCGTGACACTTGTAGCAGTGTTCCACCAGAACCGGACGGATCCTGGCCTCGAAGAATTCCAGCTTTGCTGCGTCATCCGCCTCAGCCCGCGATAGCAGGATCACGGAAAGCAAGAAACAAGCTCTGAAAACGGAAAGCTTCATGGGACGAGATGTCATCGAGGCGGGGGCGGAGATTCAAGCGTGCGGACTCTCCATGATACCGACTCAACGGTGGCACCGAAAACAGGTCCTCAATAAATAGCCGTTTCGAGGCACACTGTGATCGGAATCTACAGGATATACGGATCCTGGCTGCAACATCGACGGGTACGTCCGACAAATGGAGGGCCTGTCGGGGAGCGTTTTCTCAGCGTCCAACGGCGGGCAGACGGCAAAAACAAGAAGGAAGAATCCCGACAGGATTCACAAGATCGACACCAGGTAAAAACCCTGATAATCCTGTAATTCCTGTCTAAAAAAAGGCCAGCGAGCGACAGGCGTCAAATCCTGCTCATCCGCCGGGGCAGCCTCCTGACAAACGGCTTGCCACATCGCGGCAAAAATGAATCTTCGGCTGTTCCGGTGTGTTTAACCCAAAATCGGAGCACGGTTCACCATTCGTCGAGCGTCTGCGACCTGCCCGCGGTGCATGACCGGATGGAGAGTCAGAACCAGCAGACAGGCGCCAACCGTACCCATAAAATCTTCTCTACCAGGAGGGCAATTCTTACTCGGATTGTCCAGATCCGCATCAGTCAGTGAGTCGACGAATGCCAGCGTGTTTTTCTGGACTTCGTCAGCCTTCGCTCGTACGTCGGCCCACGCGGGGTAATCGTCGGCGTTTGTCGTCGGTTCGCTGCTGGATCCAAAGATTGATTTCCAGTCGATCAGTGGGTTTTCGTGGCCCTTGATCATGTGTTCGACAATGTTGGACTCCGAATACGCCAGATGCCCCAGGACCCACATCGGATGGTTTCCACCACTTGATGTGGGCTGCTGAAAGGCAGCATCTTCCATATCGTCGATCAGTCCCATGGTGAGCATGTGACTGGTCGTGATTCCGCGTCGTATAAAGTCGATCGTGGTCATTTTGTGCCTTTGACAATTGAAGTGAGTCCGAAACATAAACGAAGCTGACTGGTGTTGCCACGCCGACATACCCAGCAACCGCTTCCTTACAGGATATCTGAAAATTTCCGTTTCGGCCGCCGACAGCGGAACGCAACAAACATTACGCGAACGGGTAGCACGGTTGATTGCAACCAGTGTTGCGCAGCAACAGGAGGATCATAAGTACGGCATTGTTTGTTGTGAAAACGTTCTGCGACTGCTGCTTGTGCCTGCGACACTTGCCGCCAGTTGTGCATTCATGCTGCCC
>JAPYTO010000176.1:0-3954 GCA_029941865.1 Fuerstiella sp.
TGGCCAGGGCGAGTGGACCAACAGGTTCCGAGCGGCAGCTCGGACAATCCGTCGAAGACGGCTCAGTCGGCGGCCTGGAGGGACAGTCGGATCAATTCGGCGGTGGTGCTCAGCTTGAGCTTCTTCATCAGATTTGCACGGTGTGTTTCCACGGTGCGTTTGCTGAGATCGAGTTCATGGGCAATGACTTTGCTGGCCTTGCCTGTCACCACCATTTCGAGAATCTGCCGCTCGCGCGGTGACAGGCGATCCAGGCGGGCTGCCGCGGCATCCTGTCGCCCCCGACGATCCTGCTCCGTGAGCTCGCTGGAGATGTCTCGGGCTGCCGCGTAAATCAACCCTGCATCGCCAGCCGGCGATGCGTTCCATTCAACATGGCAGACGCTGCCGTCTTTCCGAAGGAACTGACTGTTCATTTCCACAGCCGGTTTCCCTGAAGCCAGTCGCGACAACACCTGGCGACCAGCAGATTGCTGGTCCACGTGCAGCAGATCAAGCAGCGAAATTTGATTCAGCTCCTCCGAATCGTAGCCAAGTGCCTGCGCCATTCCGGGATTCACTTCCTGCAAACACCCGTTCACATCCATGACAAACAACATCTCCGTGGAGACTTTGAACAGGCTGCTCAATCCCGTTTGCGCGCGTCGTAATTCAGAAACATCCTGCACCAGTCCCACCACACGAAGTTGATCGTCTGTCGTGCCGGGCACAGGAAAACAGCGATCCCGCACCCAGTTGACCGAACCATCCGGCAGATTAACCCGAAACGTCTCATCGAAGCCTCCCGTGGCTGCATGAGTCAGAAAGGCGTCACGAACTCGCTGGCGATCGTGTTCGTGAATCCGTTCCAACCAGCACATCGGATCATCCAGCAATTGCTGTGGAGAGATTCCCCACCGCTGTTCAATTGCCGGACCGGAATACAACGATTTGAAATTGTGCCAATCCATAATCCAAAAGGCACTGTCCAATTGTTCGGCGGTGCGACGCAGCGCGGCTTCACCCTGTTGCGAAGCGGCTTCGATCAACGTCTGATGTGTCACATCACGGAACGTGATCCAGCCGCGTACAAGATGTCCCCCCTGAATCTCGCCACGGGAGCTGCTGATAAAATGGCGTACGGCTCCATCGCGCAGTGTGTCTGTATTGTGAACCTCGTTAACGCAATATCCGGATCGGACGAAACGCAGAGCCCGTTCAATCAACGTTGAGCTGGCGGTCCCGACCAGCGACACGTAGCGACTGCCTGTCAGCTGGTCCGGTTCGCTGACATCGCACAGCTCAGCAAACGCCGCATTGCAGTCCGCGACGCGCGCACTCAGCATCATGGCCGCCTGGTCCTTCGCAGGCAGATGAGTGGGAACGGGGGGATCGAATTCCAGACAGAAAAACAATTCCTGCGAAAACGACAGAAATGCACGCAGTCGGCTCTCGCTGTCGGCAAGTTGCCGCTGCAACTCTTCCACCTGCTGCTGCAGATCGACGTTCATTGAAGTTTCGTTCGTAGCGGACGACAACGGATTACCCTTCGAAATTGATCTCACCAACAAGACCGGTCAATTCAATGGAACACAAGACACAGCATAAGAAGAACTGCGGCGAACGGCGAGCAAGAGCCACAGTACCGGAAGCTACAGAAACGAATCGAGATCATTGCCCCGACGACCTCGAATACAAAACAAGCCCGGGGCTCAACCTTGAACTTCAACTGTTCCGTCTGCCGGTCGTCAGCATCGCTGACAGTTACGTCTGGCGTGCAGGCCACAGTGGCGCCAAAGGGATCTGTCGCTGACGGTGACGATGGATTCGCATCAGAAGGGCTCTGAACTGTTGCCTGCTCACCCCACCAGGCTGCAGCCTGCTCCACCGTCCAGGCGCCAGCGACTTCGCACTGTGCCAAGGCTCTTTCCAGGCTGATTGCGTCCGGAAATCTGTGCGACGGCTCTTTCGACAGACATTTCAGGATGATGTGTTCCAGATCACTCGGGATCCCAAGCCTGAGTGTCGACGGTGACACAACTTCTTTCGTGGCGTGAGCGTCCAGCAGTTGCACGACGTTGGTCCCGGCAAACGGAGGTCGTCCGGTCAGCAGGTAATAGGCCACGGCGCCCAACGAGTACAGATCCGCCCGGCCGTCGACGTCCTCGTAAGCCATCGCCTGTTCGGGAGACATGTACAGCGGCGTGCCGCTGAACGAACCGGTCGTGGAGACCTGCCCGTCACTCGACGAAACGGTCGCTCGCTCCTTCACCAACCCAAAATCCAGCAGCTTGGCCACGTCAAAAACGCCTCCCCGCTGAGCGGCAAAGATGTTGGCGGGCTTAATGTCGCGATGAATCAGGTCGGCGGCATGCGCTTCGTGCAGTGCGCCGCAGACCTGTCGCAGCAAATGCACAACTCGCTCCGGCGGAAGGGGACCGTATCGTTCTGCCAGATCCTCCAGACTGAGACCCGGCAGCAATTCCATCACATAATAGAAAGTGCCGTCCTCCGTGTGACCGTAATCGTAGATCTCAACAGTATTCCAATGGGTCAGTTTCGCGGTGGCTTTGACTTCCTTTTCAAAGTGAGCGATCGCTGTCAGATCCGCCTCGCTTTCCGGCCGAATCAGCTTCATGGCACACGGCCGTTTCAGCAGAACGTGCTCGGCCTTGTACACTTCACCCATGCCGCCACTGCCGATTTTTTCCAGCAGACGATACTGTCCGAACTGTCGAGCCTTGAAAGCTTCGCGCCGTGCCGAGTTGATAATATGTGTGCCATAGACACCGACCAGCGCGGCAACAAGCGGCAGAGGAATCGGAGCAGCAAATGTCTCGGCAGCGAGTATTGCATCAACTTCCGGAGCCAGCCAGCGCTGCAGTGCCAGGCTGAGGTACGGTAACAGCGCCACTGGCAGCATTATCACGGCACCACGTTTCCAGGTGTTCGGCATGAAAATGCCATACACGAGGATGAGCAAACACCACGCCCCCAGAAACAGGTACTTGATCGCGATGACCGACATGGCGTCACCGTCCGCAGCGAATTCTGCCATTCTGGCCCACATCATCGCCGACGCCTGAACGACGACAACTCCGAAGATGGTTGATTCGATCGCCCGCAGTTGCGTCAGTGTCCAGGCGCGCTGACTTCGAAGCGCGATCCACGACGCTCCCAGCGACAGCAGAATGATAGCCCGCAGCCACCACAGCGAATACGTACCGCTCAACAGATTGCCCACGAATGCGGCTGACAGAATAACTGTCAGGGCCAGTGCGGCCGCGCGCAGCCGATTGCGCAGCAGGTCGGCCGTTTCGTCAGCAAACTGCGGGCGGTCACCGACAACAAAGTCAACGTTGGCCCGAGACACGTCGACAGACGGATCCCCGTGAACGGATGCTGCCGCAGAACCGTCGATAATGGTGGCCTGGAATTCGTCGGATTCCATGTGTCGTCTGTTCCCTGCCTGCCGTAAATGTTGATTCGCCGAACCAAAGTCCAGAGTCTTAGGGAAAGACGTCTTACCATTTCTGGGGTGTTTTTTCGACTCCGGGCGGAATCGCGGATTGTAGTTTTCGACCGCAGGATGGGACCATCGTCCCGTCCCCGTGATCTGTGTGTCGCTGAGTTTGAGAACTCTCAGACTGGTCAGTCCTTTCAGGTGTTCCAGTCCAGCATCAGTGAATTGCGTGCCGCTGAGGGTGAGTGATGTCAGGCTGGGCAGGACCTTCAGGTGTTCCAATCCCGCGTCAGTGATTTGTGTGCCTTCGAGGGAGAGTATTCTCAGGTTCGTCAGGCCTTTCAGGTGTTCCAGTCCAGCGTCCGTAATCTGAGTGTCCTCGAGGGAGAGTGTTCCCAGACTTGTCAGGCCATTCAGGAGTGCCAACCCCTCGTCCGTGATCTGTGTGTGTTGGAGGTAGACTAGGATAACCTCACCAGACTTTGGGTAGAGAGAGAAATTGCCTCCTAGCT
>JAPYTO010000176.1:4054-14953 GCA_029941865.1 Fuerstiella sp.
CAACAACGTCAACCTGTGCTGTCGTCGAAGCATTTGACACATCAGGTGCAGGCTCAGGATCCTTGAGTGTCCAGACGGCAAAGTTCGGTGCTTTGGCACTCTTTGGTTTCGCGGGCAGATCGCCTCCCATGGGAACTCCTCCAGCGTAGCCTTGTTTGGCAAAGTCCTTTGCGTCGGCCATGTCTTTCGCATAATCCCAGCCACCAAAAAACCGAACTCGGATCAGCGGGCCGGATGTACCGAACGATTCTTTCCGCTTAAGGGCGTCAAAGATTCCTTCACGCGTATTTTCGTCGGCCCAGACACCGGTTGCGCCGGGCGTGCCAAACATGATCGGCGCTTCGCCTGCGACCGTTGTACCGGAGGTCAGGCGAATTTTGGGCGTCATGTCGGTGTTGCCGTGCACACCCGTGTAGTTGTCCTCTTCGTTGTCTGAAAAGGCATCGTGGGAATCGGAACCAGCGACGATCCCCAGCATCCAGGGATTGGCGCCAATCATTTCCTGGAACCCGACACCGTCGATCAGCGCACCGCGGACGAAACTGTGGTCGATTTTGCTCACGATGCCGCCGGAGCCGAGCATGTGCACAAAACGGGATTCGAATTCAGCAAATTCGTCGTTCGGTGAAAGTGCAGGATGGGTTTCGGACGCGCCTTTCGTCTGAATCATTTCCGTCGCCACCGTGTTGGCCAGCCCGCGTTCGGCCCACTTCCGATCGATCGGAGTGCCATACGATGTCCTCGGCGGAAACATCCTGCTGTTACTGACGTTCGCGTTGTGCGAGATCGAGATATTTTCGTGCCCCATGGCCCGTTGGATTTCCTGGTAAGTCCAGAGATCCTCGCGTTTGACCGAATCGAAGGCAGAGAATGTCGTGTCCGGCCCCTTGTCGTCACGGAAGAAGACGTTGTGGTGCAGGTTCTGGGAGTTAGGGATCGGTCCACACGGCGTGCAGCATCGTATTGCCGATGTCGTTGGTGTATGTCGCGGTCTTAATGTTGACCGTGTTGCCCACGGGCGGCAGTTTTCCTGTCTTGGGATCAGTCTTACGATTGCCGGACCACGCAACGTCGTAGATTTTTTCGGCAGGAAAACCGGTCCTGACGTTCGACCAACCCTTGATGATCTGGATGCGATCCAGGTTGCCACTGTTTGGATCTTTCATCGCCTGGACAGCAAAGGTCGGCGCCTTGGCGCCACCGGTTGAGGGTTTCAGATCCTGTCCCATCGGCACGCCGCCGGCGTAGCCCTGTTTTGCGAAGTCCTTCGCGTCCGCCATCGATTTCGGATAGTCCCAGCCGCCAAACAACCGCAGGCGGATTAACGTTCCAGTCGTTCCGTACGTTTCCTTCCGTTTCATCGCATCAAAGATACCTTCCCGAGTATTCTCATCCGCCCAAACCGCGGTGGTTCCAGCGCTGGAGACGCCATAACCCGTCTCGCCAGTCGCGTTCGGGATCGGGCTGAGACGTTTCTTGGGCGTGTCGTCCAGGGTGCCGTGCGCGCCCTGCCAGTCCCACTCCTCGTTGCCCTGATATCCGGAGTGCACGTCGGCGCCCGCGACCAGGCCCATTTTGAAGGGATTATGGCCCAGCTTGTCTTCGAGTTTCATGCCATCAACGAGAGCCTGTCGGTAGAAGCCATGCTTCACAGCTGACGGTGTGCCAAGGCTGATCAGACTCGCAAACTGCTCAAAATCCGCGAACTCGTCGTTGGGCGAGAGCCATGGATGCGCTTCTGAGTTGCCCTTGGTCTGGCAGATTTCAAACAGCGGCTCATTGGCCGCCTGGCGCTTCGCATAACGGGTATCCATTGGGCCGCCAAGGAACTTGTTTGGCGAAAACATCCAGCCGTCAGAAACGTTCGAATTGTGCGGGATCGCGATGCACTCAATCCCTTGATTGCGCTAAATTTCCAGGTACGTCCACAGGTCCTCGGGATAAATGGAATCAAAAGAGGAGAACGGGACCGCCGGCGGCGTTTCTCGAAAGAACACATTACGGTGCATGTTCGCGCCGTTGGGGATCGAGGTCCACTCGTAGGCGTACAGAGTTGTGAACTTACCGGGCTTGTAGAACTTGTCGGCCGTGGCGATGAATTTTTTCCAGTTTCCGGTGTGGAGTTCCGGTGTGACGTATTCCTTCATCGGATTGTTTTGGACCAGCGTCTGGATCAGTTTCTGGACCGCAGGGCCGGCTGCTGCCGGATCGGTGCCCATCTTCTGCAGGGTTTTTGGCAAATTCCGATTTCGAGAGTGGCTTCGACGGATCGATGAGATCCTTGAGGACGCCGTAATACTCGGAGTGATCGGTGATCGCGACGAAGTCATAGGGTGTCCGACGCTTCATTTTCTGTTTGGTCGTGGAGAGTTCAATTTCTTCGCCCATGGCAAACCGATAAGCGTCTTCCCACGTCTGCGTGACCCCGGCCGTGAACGCATCGAACGAGTTTCGCGTGTGCATGTGCTGCTCACCGAAGAACACCTGACGCTTTGCAGGATCCGCTGCCGAGTTGTCCTGTGCGGTCGCATCGGCCGCGAAGCTCAACAGGAGCGAAAGCATCCAGCCGAACAAATACACCGCGCGTCGTGTCTTTTTCATCGGTTTGTCTCTCCTGGCTGGGTTTCAACGACAGAGCCATTTGAGGTGAAGGGCACAGGCTCGCCAGCGTCGATTGTGCCCATTCACCTTCCAAAATTCAACTGCCCAGTCGCTCAGCGCCGGACAAGAACGTTCTGAAAGATTCGTGCCTGATTGCTGCGAATTTGTGGCAAGACCGTCGCTAAACGCTGAGCATGATCAGCATCTCAGTCGCCAATTCGTAAGGCAGGTGTCCGGATCAAGTCTGAAGCGAAGTCATTGCTACAGACACTCGCGCAGTCGGTTGCCGCACGGGCCCCGACGTTGACTGCGCCAGGAACAGCGGTGGGCGGGTGATTCGAAATTGAATCAACCGCGTCGATTACTGGTGCATCTGAGTGCTGTCGCTGGAATCCGTGAATTGCTGGAAGTACGCTTCGCTGGTCCGTTCCGCAACGGATGCCTGAGAAGGGCAGACAGGCGTATTTCGAAACGGCAGGAATTTCAACCGATGGTCATTGACGCTCATCAACACTTCTGGCAGCTGGATCTGCCCTTTAGCTACAGCTGGCTGCACACTGAACAGCACGAAGCGATTTGTCGCAGTTATCTTCCGGCGGATCTGCAGCCTCACCTGAAAGCGTGCGGCATCGACAAGTCGGTCTTTGTGCAGACTCAACATGATGTTGCAGAGAACCGCTGGGTGCTGAAACTGGCAGAACAAAACGACTTCATCGCCGGCGTCGTGGGCTGGGTGGATCTGGCGTCGAAAGAATGTGAAGCACAGTTGGCGGAGTTCAAAGACCATCCCAAATTTGTTGGAATTCGCCACGTTGTGCAGGACGAAGCGGATGACGACTTTATCATTCAGCCCAACATCCTGCGCGGTCTTAAGGTCCTGCAGAAGCACGGTGTTCCGTACGACCTGCTGTTCTATACGAAACATCTGAAGCACGCGGTGACGCTGGGAAAAGCACTGCCCGAACTGCCGATGGTGATTGATCACCTGTCGAAGCCAAAGATTAAGGATCAGATCACTGCCGGCTGGGCGGACGACCTGAAGGCCGCGGCGAAATTTCCAAATATCTATTGCAAACTAAGTGGCATGGTGACGGAGGCCGACTGGGAGAGCTGGAAACCGTCAGACCTGAAACCGTACGTCGAAACGGCTCTGGAAGCCTTCGGCCCGGAACGCTGTATGTACGGCAGCGACTGGCCTGTCTGTGAACTCGCGGCCACCTACGAAGAAGTGTACAACGCGTTGGGCGAAGTTCTTGGCCCCCTCAGCGAAACAGAGCGGAACCAGATCATGGGCGGAACGGCTCAGAAATTCTACCGCCTGTAGGCATCGGAGTAGGAGGATGTCCGAATACCTGAAACAATGAGCCGCACGGCGCTAGCCGCGGGTGATCATGCTGCCAATAACCGGCGGCGAGCGCCGTGCCGCTCACACGAACAGACGTATCGAGACAGCCTCCTGGGTGACCGAGGGTCATGCTGCCGAAACAATTCTTTAAGACTGTGACATGAAAACCGCAACTGGCACTCTCGTTATTCGCAACGGTCAGATTGTCGATGGCACCGGCGCCGCGGCTATCTCCGATGGTGTTGTTGTAGTTACTGATGGGCGCATCGACTACGTCGGTACTGCCGACGGCGTTCCCGAACTTCCCGCGGACGCTGAAGTGATCGACGCCAACGCTGGTACGATCATGCCGGGACTGGTCGAGGCACATTTTCATGCAACGTATTTTAACATCAGGGCTCTCGAAGATCTGGACATCAAGTACCCCGTGGAATACGTCAGCCTGCTGTCGGCCGTCAATTGTCGACTGGCGCTGGAATGCGGGTACACAGCAGCACGATCCGGCGGATGCCTGTTTAACGTGGATTTCTGGTTAAAGACGGCCATTGAGAGCGATCTGATACAAGGTCCGCGACTGTCGTCGTCCGGCCGTGAAATCTGTTCGGCTGGTGGCCTGATGGACTGGAATCCGGAGTTCCGAAAGATCGGTATGGAGGGTCTGGTCTTCATCATCAATGGCGTCGACGATGCTCGCCGGGCCGTCCGCAGCCTGGTCAAAGACGGTGTGGAATGGGTGAAGACATATCCGACGGGAGATGCCGCCGCTCCGGATACGAATGACCACCACACGCTGTGCATGACGTATGAGGAAATGCATGCCGTCGTCCAGACGGCACACAATCACGGCATGAAGGTGACCGGTCATTGTCGAGCAACCCAGGGTATCAAGAACGCACTGCGAGCTGGTTATGATGCACTGGAACACGGCACGTTCATGGACGACGAAGCGATGGATCTGCTGCTGGAGAAAGACGTTCCGGTCGTGCCTGCTTTGTACTTCGAAAAGGCCAGCGTGATTCGCGGTGAGGAGTTCGGACTCCCACAGAAAGTCATCGACGGTCACCAGGAAACGCTTGATGGCGGCGCCGAAAGTGCGCTGCGGATCCTGCGTGCCGGGGGGCGACTGGGAATGGGCGGTGACTACGGATTCGGCTGGAATCCTCACGGAGACTATGCTCGGGAACTCACGTACTTCACAAAGGAAGTCGGCTTCACTCCACTGGAAACAATCATGTGTGCCACAAAGACGGGCGCCGAAATCATGGGACGTAGTGACGAGTTCGGCACGCTGGAAGCCGGGAAGCTGGCGGATGTGCTGGTTGTCGATGGCGACGTCGTTGGCGACATATCGATTCTGGAAGATCGCGACCGATTCATCGCCGTCATGCAGAGCGGCGTTGTCAAGGCCGGGCGACTGGCGCCGGCACAGCGCACTGAGGTGATCGTTCAGGGGTAGACCCTCGACGGCCCGCATTACTCCGCTGGTTGAACCTGGACTTCCACGGCCTCGGTCGCTTTCTCGGCGGCTTCTGTGGCGCGCGCAAGGTTCCGATTCATCATCTTATTCTGGGCGTCAATCATGCGAGCGGCGTAGTAGTTCGCGATGACTTCGCCCATTTTCAGATTCAGCCGAATACCGCCTCTGTCCGCGATGACGGTCAGCCCGGCCTGCATTTCTCCACCAAGATCGGCCACGCGTTGCAGCAGTGGCGTTGGCTTTTCGCCCGCCCCACCTCGAACTCCGAAAGAGACCGGCCCCGGCGGAAATTGTTGTTGGTTCGCATCCAGCCACAGCAGCAGCCCGGCGATACCCGTGGGATCGTCCTGCGGATACGACAACCAGCGGTCCATGTCGACCGTCGCTGTCAGCAACGGGGATCTTGCCGCAAGGCCGCTGGCGGAGCAGCGGGCGACGGATGATCGAATGATCTCAATCGCGTTTTCACCGCCCACAGCGAACCACAGACAGGAATTCTGATGGGTGATGTAGGCGTGCGTCAGCGTCAGCGACGTGTCCTCGGCAATTTCACTCGTGATGGTTTCGGGCGACGTAATCTGAATCACTTCCAGTCCGTCCATCTCCACGATCTCAAAGGATTCGGCCATTTCCGTCGGTACGTCTGCTCCGAGGATCATGTTATGAAGACTGCGGAGCAACTCTGGATTGTCGTCCACCTGAAGTCCGCCGTAGACAACTCCACCCGATGATTCCGTCCAGCCGACTTTCACGAATGCTTCCAGGACCTGATGGTTCGAAATACCCGTCAGGGTTTCCGCCAGTCGGCTGGCACCATCGACCATCACAGAATCACCGTTGGTGGCTTCGGCGATCGATTTCTGCAGCCACGCTCCGGCGGCATTCAGAAGCGGGTCAGATTCTTCGAACACCTTCAGGCAGACGTGCACCGTCGCGGCCGCTTCATCCCTCAGGATGGGAGCGAAGCGACTGTTCCCCGAGGACACATCTTCCAGTTGCTTCGTAAGTTTGCTGTTGCGCCGCGTGTCAAAGTTCAGTTCTCCGCGGACAGACTGCGCTTCGTCTGTCGCAAATCGCAGCCACCCGCGTGTCTTATCCACATCGAACATCAGCGCCTTCGTGACATCCAGGCCAAACTGATACGACGACTTCCGCAGATCCGCTGTTGCCTGATCCTCACCATCTCGCTGCTGCATCTGTGTGCTGGCGCCGGAACTCAGCATGTTCCAGCCGAGCATTTTCATGGCCGCGGGAATCCTGTCGAAGAACGCTTCCAGGCCCATGTCGTTGAGCGTGTCTACTCCGCTGGTCAGTGATTCCGCAGTGGGCAAGTCGATATTCCACAACTCTTCAAAACTGCCACTAAAGAGCAACTGATCCTGATAGCGATAGTACTGAGCCATAGTCCACGTATTCTCGATCTTCATCTTTCCATCGACTTCAATCACTTTGGCCGATCGCTCCATCCCACGGTTGCCCGTGGAGTGTTGAAACTGTTTGACATATTCTTCCGGATCCTGGCCTTTGGGAACATCATTGTTCCAGCTGTTATGGTTCACCAATTTGAACATACCATCAGGTTCTGCATGCAACGTACCGTTGGCACCATACATTTTCTTTTGGGCGTTCAGCATCCGCTTTGCATCCGCCTCGTCGGCAACCTCCTGAAAATAGATATTTTCGAACGAAGGGATCAGCCCCTGAACCATGTACCACGCCGTACCAGAGATGGCGTCATCAACCTGCGACCGAAAGCCATCCAGTTGGTCTTCAGGAATGTTGTCAAACATCGAGGTTCCCAATTCGAGCCGTTTGGTCAGGTGCTTTATGTATTCCAGCATCCGCACCTGGTTGATGTTCCGCAGGTAGCCAACACCGAGGGGACGGGCGGCCAGGCGGCCATCCAGCTGTGCATGTGCCTGGCTGGCGACGCTCAGAACCAGAGCGACAACCAGCAGGAGTCGTTTCGACAGGAAAACTGCACAAGCTGAGCGAGAAATGGGCTTACACATAGAAGCGATTTTGAACCTGAAGAGGTCGAGGTGGGCAATCCGGGGGCGGGGTAAGGCGAAGATTGTAGCACCCCGCCAGAACTGATTCACGACACGTTTCTGCTGTTTCACATGCGAAATGCTATGAATTCTCCGTATCGCAGAAAGTTCTTCACCTGTGTCGCCTATGGTGACAGAGTCGCTTGAGGCGGTCATTTGTTTGCACGATTTCCCCGAGAATTCCAGCAAAACAGGCCAAATCAAGCCGACGCAGCCCTCAGACGCGAGTGCGGTGTCCGACGACAAGGTCAATCAGCACCACCAGCAGAGCCGGTGGGATGAGGAAGACCGCTCGGAGGGAAGGCGATACAAGCTCGAAGGGAAAGAACGCGGCCCGCTGGGCACGCGGTTAAACAAGCGGCAGGAAGCTGTCGGTCTGGCCGCACGTCTGTCCGCTCACTCAGCGTTCAACAGGCATGTAGCATGTAGGGGCCGCTGTGCGGACCAATCGAAAAACAACAAACCTCTGCCACATCATTTTCCGGAAGATCGTTCCATCACAGCCTCTTGTGCCTGCGGCACCCAAAGGTTGCGAGCAACCTGGGCGACCCACTAACCGAATCTATGGCGGCCATGTCTTCTCTGTCGATCTCGGAAGAGCCGCACCTATGTCCACTCACTCAGCGTTCAACAGACCCAGGATTCCGAGTCCGTAGAACGTGTATTCGGCGTCGGCCTGCTGGTCCCAGCTGGCGCCACGAAAGCCGCCGGTGGGCAGTTCGATCTGTGTCGTCAGCCAGTGCAGAACCCGGTCCGCCGGAATGATGTTTTTTCCGCCGACGTCCTTCGATGTTAACAGTCCGGTGAATGTGGACAGACCGTCCGCGAAGGGGATCCGAGTATTCGCCTGAAACCCACCTTCCGTGCTGACGACATCGGTCAGGAATCCCTGCACGTCGTCAGCGATGTCGTCTTCCATCCCGCCCAGGCTGTTCAGCAGAGCAACTGCGGCGGCGGTCGGGTTTGTCCCACTGCGTTTCATCGGCGCGATCTCGACAAAGCCACCGTCGTCACGCTGTCGGTCGTACAGAAACTGAATCAGTCGATTTGGCCGTGGCGGTCGTCGGCCAATCAGTTCGTAGGTCAGCGCGACCATGAAAGAATGATAGGTGCTGCCCGCAGATCCCTCTGTGCTTTTTGCATACCCGCCGTCTTCCAGTCGAGTCGCTTCGAGCTTTGCGGCGATCAGATCAGCAAAGTCCGACGGTGCCTCAGACAACAGATCCGCGCCACCGGCCGCCTGAACAACCAGAGCGCTGTACAACCAGCTGAGCAGGTCGATCACGCCAAGTTCCGTGGGCTGTTGAGTGACCAGGAAATCGGCAATATGATCGCGGTCTGTCGCTTCCAGTCCGCCTGAGACAGCCAGACCCCGCACGGCGAATCCCGTATAGTACAGGTCCGATTCGCCTTCACGTCCTCGAAATCCACCGTCGGGCAGCTGCTGAGTAAGCAGAAACCGGCGATGACGTTCCAATCGCTCCGGGGCGACCTGCCGAAGTCCTCGTGAAACTCGTTCTGCCAGCTGAAAAAGGTACATTTTCTCCGTCTGTCTAGAGCTAGAGCATTTTTTACTTTTTGTCGTAGCGGAAGCCGCCAAGGCTTTCGACCTGTCACGGCCGAAATTCCTGGCGAATTCCGCTACAGAACGACCGCGTGATTTTGAAAACTGCGGTCATTGGACAGCATCAGTTTTGGGGGAAATACAGCGATTCTCGGCCCCAAACTCCAGTTTGGCCCGCGTTTTCTCGAAGCTGTGCTGCGCCGTAACTGATTGACAACCCTGTATTTTGCGGCGAAACAGAGCCTGGAGGGGGTAGGTGCGTCCAGGCCGAAAGCCGGGGGCATGACGCTGTCATTACCGCGATCAGTGTTTTTTCGGCCTACTCCTGCCCAGGGGTAATGCTGCCAACGTCGTCACCCCCTGTCTCTTGAACACAGCTGCACGATCGTTAACATTGTCCCTTTCCCCATTCTCAAGATCCCGTCTTGATTCCGTCGGTGGACGTCAACGGGGCTGATGTTCAGGGGCCGAAGCACGTAACTGCGACAACGCAGACCAGCCGCCACTCTAATCAGTGCGCCGCAAATTGGTATCAACTCAAGAACCGTATTGATGGGCCAGATCTCTTCGCGAGGTCTGGTCTTTGTTGCTTCATTGACTCGTGTGATCTGAATAAGCGAACCTCAGAAATGACTGAATCAGCATCGGCTGACAACTCCTCAGCAGCCGGCGTCAACTCTTCCGGACAGGACGATGTGGTCCTTGTCCTGGACTTTGGTGCTCAGACGGCTCAGCTGATTGCCCGGCGTGTTCGTGACAATAATGTGCTTTGCAAGATTGTGCGTCACGACCTGACGGCAGAACGAATTCGCGAACTAAAACCCAAAGGATTGATCCTTTCGGGTGGTCCTGCCAGCGTGTACGGCGACGGTGCACCGAAGGTTGATCCGGGCATTTTTGACCTGGGCATACCGGTTCTCGGAATCTGCTACGGCATGCAGTTGATGTGCCAAACGCTGGGTGGTCGGATTCAGCCGGCAGATTCGCGTGAGTTCGGGCGAGCGCCGTGTTCGACAACGTCGGTCAATGCGCTGTTCGCGGGGATTCCTGACACATTCACGGCGTGGATGAGTCACGGTGACCAGGTGGACACCGTCGCCGGGAAGTTTAACGTGATTGCCGCCACGGAGACCTGCCCGAACGCTGCCATCCAGCACCAGGATCTTCCCATTTACGGCATCCAGTTTCATCCGGAAGTCACGCACACCGAACATGGTGCTCGGCTGCTGGGCAACTTCGTAAGAGACATCTGCGGCTGTAGCGGTTCCTGGCGAATATCGTCGTTAATTGAACAGCAGAAGCAATTGATCCGGGAAGTTGTCGGCACGGACCAGGTGATCTGCGGCCTGTCAGGCGGGGTGGACTCGTCGGTCGTGGCCGCCTTGATTTCGGAAGCCATCGGTGACCAGCTGTCGTGCATTTTCGTGGACAACGGGCTGTTGCGAAAAGGTGAGCGCGAACAGGTTGAGGAACACTTTTCAGATCACTTCAAGACGGACCTGCACGTCGTTGATGCTCGAGAGCGATTTCTGACCGAGCTTGCCGGAGTTTCTGATCCGCAGAAAAAGCGCAAGATCATCGGCAAAGTCTTTATTGACTGTTTTCGTGACGAAGCCAAATCCATTCCCAATGCGAAGTATCTGGCGCAGGGAACTCTGTATCCTGACGTCATCGAAAGCGGAGCCAGTCCGGATGGGCCGGCCGCCACAATCAAGTCGCATCACAACGTCGGCGGGTTGCCGGACGAACTGGGCTTCGAACTGATTGAACCAGTGCGAGACTTATTCAAAGACGAAGTGCGGCGCATGGGCCTGGAACTTGGCCTGCCGGAACAGATGGTCTGGCGGCATCCGTTTCCCGG
>JAPYTO010000177.1:0-5299 GCA_029941865.1 Fuerstiella sp.
GATCGGTCAGAAACAGGTATTGCCCCATCGTCAACAGTGATGCGGTTCGCATGACAATCTGTGCCGTCGTTTCGACGCCGCTGGCACCGACCGGGAACAGACGCACACCCTTTTGCCGCAGTCCCTGGACCGCCGACATGGCTGCGCCAACGTTCTCCCGATGAGGCGGAGCATCACCGACCAGAAACAAAACCCGAGCGGTGTTGGAAGTTCTCCAGCTGAGGTTTTCGGCACTGTTTAAAGCCACGTCCATGGCTTCGGGAAAATCACCACCGCCGCTGGCCGCCTGGCTGTCCAGCCGTCTGCGAAAATCGTCCAGCGAATCGGTGAAGTCGTGCGTCCGACAAACGTAGGCATCTCCATTGTCCCGGTAGGCGATCAGCGAGTACCGCTGGTCGACGTTGGGAAACATGCGATGGACGGAGGCAACAATACTGTCGATTTCCGTTTTAAGGTACCCAAGTTCATCGCCCATGCTGCCGGTCGTGTCAATGACCAGCGCCAGATCCAGTTGCGTTGGCAGCCGTGATTCTGCCTGGTGAACGGCCACACTCCAGACAGAATCCACGTCTCGGTACTCGTCAATGACGGGCGTCTGGTTCGGACCGGTGAAGATCTGAAGATGCAGGCGTTTGCTCTGCCGCTGTCGATCGTGATCAGCAAAGTTGCTCAACAACAACACTCGTCCATCCGTTCCCGTACACATATCCAACAGAATTCTCTCATGCTGCTGTTGTCCGGCGTGCGGATCTTTCACGACACAGCGGACGTCGCCCAGCGGCTTACCCTGACCGTCCGTAACACGAATCACGGTCTGTTGAAGGTTGGCATTCAATGGCAGCTGACACGTTGTGGCCTGATGACGGTACCGATTAATGAAGGACGTGTATTCACAGTAATTCGCGACATCGTCAAAGCTGCCAGCCGTCAGGATTCCGGACTGACGTCCCGACCGTGGTGTGAACCCGTCTTTCGCACGATGACGTTCCGCCCCAAACGACGTCGCTTCGGGGGCAGTCTCGAAGTCGGCAATGGCAGATGAATCGGGCAGGGCACCCCTGCTGCGTACGGCCGGAACTCCGCTGGCGTCGTCATCTGAACGTGAGTACATGTATTTCGCCGGTGCTGTGCCGGACGGAGCACTGTTTCCGCCGCAACCGGTCACGAGGCATAACAGAAGGCCTCCGGTGATAGTGAGAGCCAGTGTGAATCTGATCATGATTGGTTTCCTTGAGCAGGGCTGCAAACGGTCATTGATGAAGTTTCCGGCTTCCATACGGCTGGCTGCCACTGACATCGGTGGCGCGCAACGATGACGCAGTTTCAAAACAGGAAAGTCAGCGTGAATCCGGCACCAGACGGGTCCCGCGAATGCGACAGGGCGTCCTTAGCGAACGGACGAGGATGTTGTTGATTTTTTGGTCAACAATGGTTCAGCAAAGAAGTTGGGGCAGGCGTTCAAAGAGATTCAAACTTTTTTTCCGGCAGCGCTGATGCCCTGCGGCCGAAATCTCCGATGCGCGAAGGAATTACAGCCACCCCGTAGAAGCCACCGGGCACAGTCCCAATCACGGGAGCAGCATTCTTCATCAGTTGAAGACAAGTCGAATTTCGAGAGAAATGAGCCGGGATTGTCATTCAACGTCGCATTACTGACGTCTACAAATCTGACGGTCGCGAGGACCTGCCTTATCGCTGCAGGAGGCTGCGTGTCATAAGGAAGGACAACTTCATGTTTGATGTGTTCGAACTGACTCTGATGGTGAACCACGCGTGCAACCTTCGCTGCACGCACTGTTACACCGGTGCCAAACTCCACCGCCCCATGTCTACCCAAACAGCCTGCGCCGCGATCGATCGCGCCGTGTCATCGCTCGGAATCGGTGGTGAGCTGCAGCTTAGTTTTTTTGGTGGAGAGCCGCTGCTGGAGGCAGACGGAATTTTTGAGTGGATCGGCCATGCTCAAACTGCCACCTGGTCGAACGGCCGTTCCACGACGTGGTCGTTGACAACCAACGGCACTATCACGACGGGATCCGCCTGGACAGTGATGACACGGCCCGGCACGGCGCTGAGCATCAGCCATGATGGACTGCCGGAAGTTCACGACCGGTTTCGAAAGTCCGCAGAGGGCCGGCCGACTTCCGACCAGGTGATGGCGACGATCGATCGGCTGCTGCAGGCCGATTGTCGTGTAAACGTGTCGATGGTGGTGCGGCCGGAAACGGTGAAGTCGATGCCGGACGGAATTCGCTTTCTTCACTCGCGCGGCGTGAAGCATATCAGTCCGACACTGGACTTGTGGACTGACTGGGATCACGAAGCCGGCGTCGATCTTGAAAACGCCATCGCCGAATCCGCCGATTTCTGGATGAGTCAAGTGCCAGGACTGGACATCAGTTGGTTTGCCGAAAAGGCCGCCGCCCTGACGGGAACCTCAAGCAACCGCGTAGCCCGTTGTGGATTCGGAGTCGGCCAGGTGGTGGTCTCGCCTGCCGGTCGTCTCTATCCGTGCGAACGTCTGATCGAAGATGACTCAGGTGACAGTCCTTTGCGGCTGCCAGGCGACGTCTTCGACGGCTTGGATTTCTGCGGCGTCCACTCTGCCCCCGAAGGCCGAGCAGCGGACGCCTGCCCCAATTGCACACTACAGTCGTCGTGTTCGACATTGTGCCGCTGCAGCAACTACATTCGCACGGGCGATGTCACACGCCCGGACGGACTGCTGTGCCTGCTGGATCGGCTTTGTTTTCGAGAGACACTTCGAGTGCTTCGGCAGCAGTCTCATTCTGATGAACTGCAGCCACTCCGCTTCCTTTCAGGAGAAACCGGCCATGTCACAAGACAACCTTGAACCGACTTCTCAAGAGTCCCCGGACGACGCGCCTGCCGAATCGCCGCTGCCGTCGGCAAGCGGTCCTCCCGTCTCTGAATTCGGCGAGCGAACATTCTCCAGAGCCAAAGACGGGCTCATGGTCGCTGCGTTTTCCGGATCAGTGGGGGCCGCCGGCATCTTCCTCACGGGCATATTCTTAATGCCATGTGTCGGGGCAACTCGCTCAGCGCGTCTGGAATGGCAAAGTCGGCAGCAGGAAGCCAGCCAGCAGATCGCTCAGATCGACGCAGAACTCTCCGACGATCTCGCTGAACGGGACGACTCATCACACGATGAATGACTCTTCGACGAAAGACGCCCCGACGAATCTCCTGCCACCGCGTCCATCAGGTCTGCGGCGAGTATTCCGGAATCTCGAACGGTCTCTGGCTCTCCTCGCCGTCGTGATGATCGCGTACGAGGTCTGTTTCATGAGCACGCGGATTGTCTCACCATCGATGGCCCCCACGCTCCGGGGCAACAACTACGACAATGGTGACTGGGTTCTGTCCGAGAAAGTCTCATTCTGGTTTCGTCACCCCCGTCGCTGGGAAATCATCGCGTTCCGTCGTGACGACGGGATAATCAACATGAAGCGCGTGGTGGGGCTGCCAGGCGAACGCATCTCGATGCAGCGCGATGGGACAATCGTCATAAACGGCGAGCCGGTGCCGATCCCGAAAAGTCTTTTGCACCTGCGCTATTACCCGATCGCCCGGCTTTACATGGGCAACGAGGTAACATGTGACGGCGGGTACTTCGTTCTTGGCGACGACTCAAGAGACTCTGACGACAGCCGATACGAAATTCTCATCATTCCGGAACGAGTCGTGGGCCGACCGTGGCTCATCGTCGCCCCGCGGAACCGAGCTGGTTTCGTGAACGCGTCAAACTGAAACCGCCGCGTTCCTGCCGACGTCCGGCGACTGGACGATCGGCGTGGCCTGGGTGTCGGTCGTAGTCTGTTGGTCGTCTGTCGTCAGCCGTCCTTTGGTAACGTGGGCATCTCGGGCGGTGAGAGAACGCGAACGACGCCGAAGTACCGGAAATTCTCAGACATGAGTCTTCCTGTGCGACCGCATGTCGGTGTAACAGTTTAGTCCGTTCGGGGTCTTCCTTGTCTGCGGCTGAATCCGAGAAGGAGAAGACGAGTACGAGACACGAGGAGGGTATTCGTGTTCTTTCTTTCGTCCTCGTACTTCCTGCTCGTCTTCTCCTCCTCGATTTTTCCTTCTCACGTTCGATCGCAACTGGAGTCTCCCTCGTGCCGAACAGTATTGAGCGTGACCTCTTTGTCTTGTTCCCACGCTGGAGCTTGGTAACACCGATCCGCGAAGCTCCGCTTCGCCGCGCGATGTCGACGATCAAATGTCATTCGTCGAAGCAGAGCTTCGAGGATATGCGGCCCCAAACCGGAGTTTGGGACCGAGAAGAATGGGAAGGATTCACGCTTGGAGTCCTGGCGACCGCTGTGTGGAACGTGTGTTCGAATCAGGGGACTCACGCCCCCCGCTCGCCGGAACACCGGCGAATTGCTTGAAACTGGTGCTTGCGGGTGAGAGTGCAAAGTGGAGTTTTCCTGTTTCGCATAACGTTCCCGTGCCACGGCTTGCTTGCAAGCAGTGAATCAAAGGGGCCAGTGGTCAGGGGCAGGCGTCTTTGATGACGTAGTAAAGAATCGAAGAGGCCTGGTATCACCCCATAGAAGCCAACAACCGTTTAACCGCGTGCCCAATGCATCGATTGATGCCATGAACCACGTTGATGTCTGTATCCGGGAAACTCTCAACACGACTGACAAGTCCCATGAGTTTGCTCCAACAGATATCCAGCGGACCGATGGACGCAGACGACCCAATTTCATCGAGTTGTCAGCGACAGTTGGGCGGCACGTGTGACGGGAACGTCCAGATTGCTCCCGGCAAGAGGGGCCGAATTCGAGGAACCGTGCCTCCGATTCCTGACTGGTTTGGCACAAGTGCCGAGATCTGGCTGGCGGTGGTCAGGAAGTTTGAGCTTCGCCGGAAGGTTCAGTCTGTCACTCCGGTGAATCAACACGCTATTATCCACTGTCCGGAACGCCCAAGGTTTACTGCCACTGCCCGAGCCCGATTCTCCGACCAGGTCCAGCTCATACCAACTCATCGTTCCGAAAGATGATCATAAACCCGGCTGGCCCCTGCGATTTCCACTTTGGAAGAGTAACAATGAAATCCAGCCGAACGTTCAATACGCTTTTTTTTGACCTTTGTATGGCGCTTTTGCTGTTTCTGGTCACTGCAACTCTGCCCGAAGATGCCGTCGCCGAACAAACCACAAACATCTCTGATGCCGACATGACCATTATTGGGTTCATCAGTATCAATCAGTTTAGTGATCGCGGGATCGCAATAAACCTATTCCGAGACATGGACATTGCTGACC
>JAPYTO010000177.1:5399-14849 GCA_029941865.1 Fuerstiella sp.
AGGAGATGACCAAGGGCTGGTGGATGTGATCGCTACAGTCGACAAGGTTGCAGAACATGTCAAGTCACAACTGGATACTCAGCCCCCTAAGAGGCGGGAAAGATCGCAAACGTTAGAGTGGCCCTGGGAGCAGCAAAAACCGTTGAAAAATACTCAGTCGAAAGAGTTGCAGCGGCTATCAGTTCTACGATTTTGCAGGCGTGGGCTCGTCGAACTTTTTCAACCGGAGTATCAAGGACTCCTTGACACACCGCTCGAAGAAAGGGAGTCGCTAATGAAAACAATCACTCCGACGGTAGACCAATCGTTACTCATCTACAAGCTCCTGGTGTTCGGCAACAGAGTAAAGCGAAGTGAGGTATTAGCAGCTGCGGGTCGTTTGCGTGAGTTGTCGATTGAGTTCGATCGCGCGATTTTTTTAGCGCTGAACGATTCGGAACGTGAACGCGTGGCGGTGTTAATAAATATGTCCGCTCCGATTTGGCTTCAGATGGCGGTGTTGGAGAGCAAGTCGCGCATGCCTCCATTCGGGAGTCTCAACTTGGCGGGAATTTTGGATGACGATCCGGTGGTGGAGAAAAAGACGAACGAAGAGAGAGAGAGTAAGAAATAAGATGAGGCGCAGCTCATTTCAACAGTTCAGTTGTCTTCCGTATTGACGAAAGGGCCTCTTTGATTCCGAAATCGTGGACGATCAGTAAGTAGTTTCCGTAGGCCGCGTGCAACGCGGCACTGTGATGTCGTAGGCCGCGCGACGTCGGGCACCATTCATTGACGCCGCGTTTCACGCGGCCTACTTTGGTGCTGGCCGTTTGTCTACTGCCGCGCCCAGTATGCCATTTATTTAGCCGCGTGCCCTTCGGGCCGCGTTTGTGATGCCCTCATAAGGGGCGCCACGTGGCAGCATCCTTCTGCAGATGACGATGGAGCAGCGTCCTGCGCGTGCCTACAGGACGGCCGCCACTCATGGCGTCACCAGGTCTGCCAGAGTTCTGATCGACCGAATGCGTTCTTCGGTCAGGTTTGTGGGCACACTGTCGGGCAACACGGACACGTGTTTGCGGAGCAACTGTTGAGCCTGTTCGGGCTGCCCATCCTGCAGCCGCAGTTTGGCCAGCCGAAACAACGAATCGCCCACGACGGTGTCACGAAACGTCAACTGCATGCCAGCATTCTGCAGTTCGTAATAGTCGTCCGGATCTGTCGGAAGACACGACAACATGGCTTCACCAAAGACACTGAGATCCTGCAAACGCGCGTCTCCCATTCGATGTGCGGGCCAGCAGTGAAGTCGGGCCAGCAGCCGAGCGTATCGTACCTGAACGCGAGCCGGAGCCTCGGCGACAACGATTAGATTCTGCAGCAGATCTTCCGCCGCTGCGGTGGGAAACTTCGGAATCATTCGACCATTCCGGCCGAAACCGAAACCGTTGGACCGAGTCAGATAATCTGCTGCCAGACTGCCTTTCAGGAGTTTAGAAGCGGCCCGATGATAAGTCGCCAGCGACCGGGAATAAGCAGAAAGTTCAGGCTCCCAGCCGTTGTCGGTTGCCGTGACGTGATGGTAGGGAATCGCGAACACATGGACGGGACGGTCCCTGAGCTGCGTATCGACCGTCGCCTGATCTTCGATCCAGAAGGGAACGAATCGACGACGCCCGCGTGCGTCCACCAGAGTCAACATCATGGGCCTTCGGGCCTGGTTTCCATCGGTCGTGATGGTGGCCTGCACCGTGAGACCTGCCGCGCCGGAACTTTGTTTTGTCACCTTCAATTCAACTTCCGGTTGTTCCAGAGTTCCGGCAAAGGCATCGTGAAAAAACGTGGTAAGCTGAGTGGAGTATTCCCGGTCGTTGATTTCCAGAGATTCCGGTGCGTGCCCTGTATTCGGAATCAGCCAGATTCGTTTTGGCCCCGTCGCGCGTGCAGCGATGCGCAGCGTTTCCGATGGACGTAACAATCGATCTCGTTCACCATGCAGAAAGAACATCGGACATTGCAGCCGACTCACGTTTCCCAGCGGATCGACTCGGCCCAACAGAAACGTTTTGATCCATTGCAGAGTGATCTTCGCAACCGCATTGTCTCCCGTCACGCGGCGTGAGAAACGATCGAGCGTTTCGTCGGGGATAAACGCGTCTTCCACCGCAACCGCACCGGCCTGTTTTTCGGCGGCGACAGTCAAGGCCAGAAATGACCCAAGCGAAACTCCGAACACGCCGATGTCGTCAGGTACACGCTGAGTGTGCGTCTGAAGAAAGTCAAAGGCCGCCAGACAATCACTCAACAGTGCACCAACGGAAGCAACACCTTCGCTATCTCCAAAACCCTGATAATCGAACAGCAGGACGTCGTATCCACCCTGCTGCAGGATTTTCGCATAAGGCAGCATCAGGGAAATATTCCCGGTGTTGCCCATACAAAACAGAATTGACTGCTGCGCATCCTGCCCTGGAAAAAACCAGGCTCGAAGCTCCTGGCCGCTGGCATTCGCGAAGGTCACTTCGCTGGCAGTCAGCCCCACCTGACCCGGTCGCCGAAAGTCGCCCTTCATGGGCCTCAGACAGACCTGACTGATCGGATCGGCAGTATTTACAAACTTCGGAATCTCAGCCGTGACGGCGACCGGAAGCCACGGGAGCACAAAGCAGACAATGAAAATAATACGCGGGGCTGATGGACTCATTCGGTGTTCCGCGGGAGCGAAAGGTTCGCCCTCAGTTTGTTACCGCTTTGGTTCAGCGTTCGGATCGCCTAGAATTATCACATTCTCCGTTATACCGTCGTAGGTGGCGAGACCATTTCAAAGGCATTCTGGAGCCTCGCCCTCCGCGATATGTCAGGCAGATCACACTGCACCGTCAGCTGACTAATAGAAAGCTACAGCGGGTCGGCACACTGCCGATTGAGTAATTGCCAGTTTCGGTATGATCGGTGATTGTTTGCTACAGAGTCGTTCTATGCAGTTCCCTGTTCGCCAGAAAGTCGTTGCTATGAAGTCCTGCGTTTTTGCTCTGATTCTGCTGGGAGCGCCCACGGCGGCGAACGCTGATAAAATCGCTCAGCCAAAATACAATGTGCTGTTTATCATTTCCGATGACCTGACGGCGACCGCGCTTTCGTGTTATGGCAACACGGTCTGCCAGACACCGAACATCGATGCAATTGCGGCAAAGGGAACTCGATTCACGCGTGCCTTCTGTCAGGGAACGTATTGCGGACCGTCACGGGCGTCGATGTTGTCGGGATACTACCCTCACGCAACCGGAGTCCTGGGTTATAAGAGCCCTCGTCCGCAGATCGGCGACCGAGCAACGTGGCCACAGCATTTCAAGAACAACGGCTACTATGCGGCTCGAGTCAGCAAGATTTATCACATGGGCGTGCCCGGCGGAGTGTTGCTGGGCGGCGATGGTCGCGATCACAACAAGTACAACGGAGCCGATGACGAAGCGTCGTGGACAGAGCGGTTCAACAGTCCTGGGCCTGAATGGAAGGCACCAGGCGACGGCGAAACTCTGGAGGGCAATCCAGACGGTAAGAAGCCCGTCGTCGGTGGCAATACGTTTGTCGTTGTCGAAGCGGACGGCGATGACATGGTCCATTCAGACGGAATGACGGCCGCCAAAGCCGTGCAACTGATCGACACGCACAAGGACGAAGCGTTCTGGCTGGGCGTAGGATTTGTCAGACCACACGTGCCCTTCGTCGCGCCAAAGTCGTACTACCCACCATTTCTGCCTTACGAAAAAATGGTGCTGCCGGAGAAAGTACCAGGCGACTGGGACGACATCCCGAAACCCGGCATCAACTATAAAACCAGCCTGAATATGAAAATGGATGTCCGTCGTCAGAAAAAGGCGATGGGAGGTTACTACGCATCTGTGGCCTTCATGGATGCTCAGGTGGGCAAGGTGATGGCAGCCCTGAAAAAGGCGGGCATCGAAGACAAAACGATCGTCATCTTCACCAGCGACCACGGCTACCACCTGGGCGAACACGACTTCTGGGCGAAGGTCAGCCTGCGAGACGAATCCGCAGGAGTGCCACTGATCATCAGCGTGCCAGGCAGCAAGCCGGCCGTATGCCACAGTCTTGTGGAATTGCTGGATCTGTATCCAACGATTTCGCAGCTCTGTGGTCTGGAGGTTCCCGGTCGCCTTCAGGGCAGAGATATTTCACCAATGTTGGATGATCCCTCCCATTCCGTACGGGACGCTGCATTCAGCGCGGCGCCGGCGCGGAAGGGGTTTCTGCTTCGTGAAGATAAGTGGGCCTATATTCAATACCGGGAAGACGCTTCCGGAGGAATAGAGCTGTTCGACACGGAAAAGGATCCTCAGCAGTTCACCAATCTTGCTGAACTGGCTGAGTATGCTGAGGTGGTCGCTGGTTTTCGCGAACAGCTGGCGGCCAGGCTGACGGCCGTTCGTAACAATGATCTGGACATCACGTACCGATGAGCGAGAACGTCAATCCGGATGAATCAGATGCTGCTGCACCACTGCACCTCACCGTCTATCCAGGTGACAATTTGTTCAGCGTGAACATTTTAAGCGAATAAGCGAAGCTGAGATTCGCGAACTGCCGGGCCGATCGTTTCATGTCATTGATGGCAGATACGGCCGCTCGTTTGCTTCAGCCCGTCGCCTGAGGTGGTGGCTGCCCACCGTTTTTCACATTTGCACGCGCACTCGGTTGCGTATCCACAACGTTGCCTGTGCAATCTGGCGTTTGGGGAAACCCATAACAACGTATTCTACAATCTGACGAGTTACGTGCGAATGCTTCAGCGATTTTCTGTTTTCTTAGTCACATGTTTGATGCTGCCGATCATGTCCGCCACCGTAGCGGACGACGACATTGGTGTGAAGGTGGGAATTGGTGGTCTGCAACGAGTCCTTCAGGGAGACTGGGGGCTGGTGCAGGGAACGTTCAGTAACAAATCAGACGATGACAAGGAGGTTCTTGCCGTTGTGATACCGGCCTTTAGTCACGGTTTGCAGTACAGTCGACGTGTCGTGATTCCGGCCAGGACCCGGCGAATGTGTCAATGGCCGGTGCTGATGCCCGAACGCGACACGGAGAGCTTTGACTTCGAGTACCTGGTCTTTGAAGACCCGGACGGAGCAGGGCCGATCAAACGCGTTTTAGGAGAGTACGTCACGCGCGAATTATCGGTCAACCGTCTGCCGTCCCAAACGTCTTCGCCGATTGGGTATCGCGGACTGCTGACATCGGGTGACGAAACGCCTCGGGATATTTATTACATACAGGAACTTGCCGATACTCTGCGGAGAGAATCCGGTTACGACCGGATGGAAATCATGTTCGAGCCGAAGCACGTCGACGGCTATCCCGAAGCTCTGGAGTGTCTGGAACAATTACTGATTACGTCGCGAACGTTGCATCAGTTTCCGGCAGCCTGCGATGCTATTCGTGTGTGGACACAGCGGGGAGGCAAGACATGGCTGTTTGTTGATCAGACCGGTATGGATACAGTACGTGCCCTGCTGGGCGACGCCTTGCCTCTTACGAAAATTGATGAGACTTCGGCGAATGTGATGAAGCTTGACATCAATCCGTCAGAGCCCGTGGGACATTCTCCGGAACGCGAAGTCCTGAGGGAATTTGATGAACCTGTGCGACTGGTGCGCGTGATTGCTGAGAAAGGCCGTGTGATCTGGACCGTCGACGGATGGCCAGCGGTAATTGAACTGCCGTTCGGAAATGGCACGGTTGTCGTGTCCACCGTTTCGCCCGAGGTGTTTGTACAGCACGACGGTGGCACCAGGACATTGCCGTGTGCTCGTCAGATTTCCGGTTTGTTGTTTGAGACAGAAGGAATTGTGCCACGCATCAGCGAAGATCACCTTTCGACCGCCGCTGCCAGACTTATTGGCTACGAAGTGCCGTCTCGCCTGTTTGCCGGGACCGTGATGTTGGGATTCGCCGCGCTTCTTGTCTTCTTCGGCATCGTTCTGTTGCGACGAGATCAGGCGATGGGGCTGCTCTGGGGGATTCCCGCCTTGGCATGCCTGTGCGCGACACCGGCAGTCTGGGTTGGTGGTCAGACGCGCAGTGTCGCTCCCGAGACAGCCATTCAGCAACAGGTCATCAATTCTGTCAACGGCCAGACAACGCTGGCCGCAGACGGGCTGGCCTCTGTTTATCTGCCAGAGCCTTCTGTTCTGGCCGTAAAAATGACGGATTTTTCTCTGCTGGTTGGAAGAGACACAAAGAACGCAAGCGCAGCGCGGCGGATGGTCTGGACGGACCGAGGTGAGTCTGAATGGTATAATCTCAGCCAGACCGCCGGGATTCGTGACTACCAAATTCGTTCACTGCGCCGACTCGACCGACCAGGTAGTGTCACGGCAACGCTGGACGAAAAAGGCCTAATCGGAAAAATCAAACAGGGCAGCAATCCTTCAGACATGATTCTGGCAGGACTGTCGCCCGACCGGATGACTGTCCGAATGCAGCCGGACGGAAGCTTTGTCGCGACTCCGGACGACGTGCTTGCCTCAACGGAATTTGTCACGGGAACATTCCTGACCGACACTCAAAAGCAACACGCATCCATCTACAAAGGATTGTTCGGTATGGATCGGCAGAACACACCATATCCGAACCAGCTGACTCTGCTGTACTGGACGCAACAGAAGAATCCGTCCATCACGATCGGTGGCGCAGCCACGCGGCAGGACGGTTCGGTTCTGTTGGCACAGACCGTCACATTACAGCCTCCGCCACCGAACACAGACTTTACCATTCCCACCATTTTATTGCCTTATCAAACCGTGTTCGGCCAAGACGGTGGCATGAGTGGTGCGTTCAGTAACCGGGAGCGGATCTGGCTGCCACAGCAACGCGCCAACACCACGTTGATGGAGTTCTCACTTCCCAACGTTTGTCAGCCATTCAAGGCCAGTCGTGGCGCGATCAGTATCCGCATCAACGCCGGGGCACGACGGGTAAAAGTGAGCGTGGGCCCACGGAACGCTCTGTCGCTCATCAAGACGCTCGACAGCCCCGCAGGTTTGTACACGTTCGAATTGCCCGCACAACATCTGAACCCGGCTGTCACAAAGGGGACGTTGTACGTTGAACTGGAAGTTGGTGAACCAGACCTCGATGAGCATAACAAGGACGCAGGGGGGGTACGCGAGGACGACTGGCAGGTTGGCCGGATCATGCTGACCCTCAATGGAATGCGAGTGCCGTGACTCCGGTCCGCGGTACGCCCCGTGAAGAGCACTTACGATCAACAGTTTATTCAGAAAGCAGAACCTGTGAGCAGTGATGTGTCACCAGTAGTTGAAATAAACGGCCTGACCAAACGGTTTGGCGAATTCGTGGCGCTCGACAATTTGAGTCTGACACTCAATAAGGGCAGCATCCTTGGCTTTATCGGTCCGAATGGAGCTGGAAAGACCACGGCCATTCGCGTGCTTGTCGGCCTGACGCGACCAACTTCCGGGACCGCACGTATTGCCGGAGCGGACTGCGTGCGCGAGGCGCGAAAAGTGAGGCAGCTGGTCGGTTACATGCCTGACAAATTTGGCTCCTATGACAACATGCGAGTCCGCGAGTACCTGGACTTCTTTGGCGCCGCGTTTGGTATTGCACGTAAGAAGCGACAGCTACGCGTCGCTGAAGTGCTGGAAATCACGAACGCGACATGGATGCAGGATCGTTTTGTGGAAAGTCTGAGCCACGGAATGCAGCAACGTATCGGGCTGGCTCGAACACTTCTGCACGATCCGGAAGTACTGATTCTGGATGAACCGGCCAACGGCCTTGATCCTCAGGCGCGCATTGAAATGCGGGCCATCCTGCTGCGATTGGCAGACGAGGGACGGACGCTGATCGTGACCAGTCATATTCTGCCTGAACTCGCTCGCATCTGCGATCGCGTGGCAATTCTGGCCGACGGGCAACTAAAGGCGTTCGGCACACTGCAGGACGTCAGTCGAACCCTGTCACAACGTCGGACGATGGAAGTCGAACTGCTGGACGCAGATCGAGTCGCCGCCGTCGCGGCAGAGCTTCAGGCTTCGCTGGAGGAAGACTGTGAAGTCACTCCGTCAAAAGCTGAGTCCGCCGTGCGGTTTCGCACGTCAGCCGACGACGAACAACTTTCCGCTTTGTTAAACAAGCTGGTCATCAGCGGTGAACGAATTTCACAGTTCCGTGAAGTGGCAGGCGACCTTGAGGAAATTTTCATCAGTGTGACTCAGCAGGCCAGTCAGGAACAGCAGGCAACTACGGAATCAGCACCGGTGCCGGAGGCCGCATCATGAAGGGCATCATTACCATCGTCGAACGTGAGTTGCCGGCGTTGCTGAGAATGAAGCAGACGCTGTGGATTTTTGTCATCGTTGCGCTGACGTTTTCTGCAACAGTCCTGCTGAAATGGCCGTCTACATCGACCGCTGACCTAAGCGGCATTCAGGCACGCGGCGTGTTTCGTGGTCTGGCGTATGCGATGTTTGTGACCGTTGTACTGGTGGTGCCCGCGTTTCCCGCCGCCGGACTGATTCGGGAAGTACGGCGCCGGACGATGGAACTCCTGCTCAATTCGCCGCTGCAACGCTCCGACATTTTTGTCGGCAAGCTGGTGGCGCTGGCAGCATTTGCCATGGTACTACTTGCCGTGACACTGCCTGCAATGGCTTGCTGCTATGCCATGGGCGCCATTTCTCCGACTCATGATGTTCTGGGACTCTACGCACTGCTGGGGGTAATTTGTATCGAGCTGATCGTCCTTGGGCTGCTGGTCGGCACGATCGCTGAGTCGGCGGAATCCGGACTGCGGTGGGTTTACGGTGCAACGTTTTCACTGACCGTAATCACCGTCATCCCGCATATCTTTCTGCAGGGAGGCGATAGTATTTACGCGACGATTGCCAGTCACATGAGAACATTGTCGCCCATTCCGGCGTTGCTGCAATTGGTCGGCGACGCGACTCCTGGGTCGACCGGAGCAATCGCATCAGAAAACCTCATCTGGCCATACGTAATTTCCGCCGTCGTATTGAGTCTGGTCGGCAGCCAGATCTGCATTCGGCGATTGAATTATTCGCTGATGGACCGATCACGTTCACAGGGTTTGATTACCGACGAGCGATCTGCCTCGCTGCGGGTGGCTCGTCGAATGATGTACCTCGTCGATCCTCAGAAACGCAAATCGGGCATTCCCTGGTTTCTCAATCCGGTGATGATGAAAGAGTTTCGCAGTCGACAGTTTGGACGTCTGCACTGGCTGCTGCGAATGGTTGCCGGGTGTGCCGTCATGTCTTTGTTACTGACGCTGGCCACAACCATGGGCACTTTGGACTGGGGCGTGGAGAAAGTCGGCGGGATCATGATCGTGGCACAGGTGGGTCTGATTCTGGTGCTGACGCCAGGAATTTCCGGTGCGATGATTGCCGGCGAAATGGAGAG
>JAPYTO010000178.1 GCA_029941865.1 Fuerstiella sp.
AACCTTTCCGCCTTAAGTCCACGCCATTCAGGGTTCACCCCGGTGGTTTTCAGGCCTCTGCACTACTTAACGTCGTCACTGCGTCGAGTAGTGCGAAAGCCCGAGAACGACTGAGGCAAGCTCAGTGGCGATTGATTCAACTGGCGGACCAACGGCTGACTCAGTTGGAAACAGACTGGCGCCCGGAGACAATCTCCGAATCTCTACGTGCCAGCCCCCATCTACGAAATCAACCGACATGGCAAACGAACCGATCCGTCGCCGGGAATTCCTTGAATCCTCCGCGGCTGCCGTGGCTGCTCTGACAGTTACGAACCTCGCGCAGGCGGCGCCAGCTGCCGTCGCGCAGAAAACACTCGCTGCTCAGGATTCACTGGTTCACTCACACGAATGGGAATCGCTGAACCCCGGATACTGGCAGGTCAAAGACGGCGTTCTGCGAAGACGGCTGACCAACGTCGGCGATCGAGCTCGCAGCACCGGCTTCCCGTTTCATTCGGCCACAAAAGGCGGAGTGATGCAGACGAAGTACGATCCGTCATTGCCCGACGGCATCATCTATCGCCGAGACTGGAAGCTGGTCGGTGAATACAGCATCGAAGCAGTGTTCACGTATCGTTCGCCGCGACCCCCAGCTTCCGACGGCGACGACCCAAATTGGAAGATGTACCAGGACGGCTACGGTCGTATGGGGATTGCCATAGGCGCGAAGAACCTGCTGGAAAGCTACGGCAAGATCAACAACGCCGTTCGCATCGTCTGGTGCGACGATAACACGCTGCAGATTGTGCCGCCCAGTCGTGGCAGAAGGAGTCAGCAAAACGCGAACAGGAACTTTGCAGCAAAAACTGATGCGAACCTGCAGCTGAAATCGGGTGATCAGGTAACAATGACGGTGCATGTGGTCCCCGCCAGCGGCGGCCAGGCGAAACTGTCGGTGATGATTGCCGCAAATGGAATTGAGGCGAAGATCCGGCAGAACATTCCGCGGCGGTTCGTCGATGGGTATGTTGGCGTGGTGGCACGAGGTCTGATTGATTTCGAAGTCAACAGCTTTGAAGTCAAACCCGGAGCGAATAAGCCGCTAAACACGCCGAAGCTGGACTGCTACGTCTGTTATCCCCTGGGCGATACACTCAAACTGGTCGACGGCAAATGGCAATGCCGGTTTGTCGGGCTGTTTGCTGACGACGGAAACATGGCGGAACTGCGCATTGCTGATTCGCCGAATCCCGCCGGCGGTTGGCAGCGAGTCTCCGTCGCTGGCAGTGGGAACATCGTCAATCACGAATGGCGACGCAACACGGCCGTGATTCACACGACGCTTCCGGACAATCCTGCTCAGAAAACTCTTTTCTATACCGTGTGGAAGGATGGCGTTGACGTCACGCCCGACACTCGAATCGGTACAGACGCCTGCGGACCAGGCACGGGACTGGTCGGCGATGTTCCATCAAGTGGCAGCTACGTTGGCCGACTGCCGCAACTACGTGCGCCGTACAAACTCTGCGGTCTCAGTTGTCATGCCATCACCAGTGGTCTGCAGCAGCAGACAGAAGATGGCTGGAAGATTCTGGGCGGCGGCGATGACTGGCAGGTGCGGGACCAGCCGACGACCGGAGCTTACAAACACCAGGAAGAGTACGATTTCCAGGTCATGGTCTGGGAAGACGACGTCTGGTACATGGAACTGGTGCTGTACCCACCCAGCACCGATGACGCCTACAAGATTGTGACTCAAAGTATCTGCGGTCCCACAAGTCGCTGGCAGATGATGCGGCACTGGAACGTTATCAACCCTGGCGATCACGACTACGGCATGGATGACGTCAAAGGCCCGGAACAGCTGGCCATTCGCAGGGTGAAAGGGCTCGGCCAGGACGTAGAGTATATGCAACGGAATTTTCAGATTGTCCATCACCTGACGACTGGTGACGAAGAAGCCGATCCTCTGGCTAACCCCAAAAAGTGGCGAGCCTGGAAGATGCCGAATCGGGATTTCACCTTCGTTATTCTCGATTCCCGACTCTGGCGCAGCAGTCAGGACACAGACATATGGGACGACGCCGGCTGGGGGGCCTTCCAAAACGTCTACGACCGCACAGATCCGACTCGCAGCCTGCTGGGTGAAGAACAATTTGCATGGCTGCAGGAACTGGTCACCACCGACAGTAGTCGCCTGATTTGTCTGACCGGCATCAACGGCATGCATACCGTATGGACGGGCACAAACTGGAAGGGCGGAGCGGCTTCGCACATCAAAGGCCCTTTCGATCAGCGAGACCGAGTGACGGCAGACTACGCCGGCTGGGTCAAAGCCGGAGCGGACCGCGTGCTGGAACTGCTCGGTTCACGAGACGGCGTCATCACCGTGTATGGCGACGTCCACAACGGCTGTCTTATGAAGAACGTGGACCACGGCGTCATCGAATGCAGCTTCGGCCCGATCGGCCGCAGCGGAGGTCGTGCGGTGATTCCCGGTTTCGGCCCGCAGATGAAGGACTTCGATGGTCGTGATCTGGAAGTGCATGCACTCTATCACAAGACTCACGCCGATCCAGAACTCAACCGCCACGCGGCAGGAGCTCCGTTCTACTGGAACTTTCTGGAAATGGATTTCGATCCGCGCCCGGCAGACCCAACCATCAGCCTGCGCCTGCGCAACATGATCGACGCGCCCGGTGATGTCGTCCGCGGTGGAGGTCCGTTGGAAACCGTCACCAGCCAGACCGGTCGGCGACCGAGCAGTCAGCTGCCAGCGATCAATACGCTGCCGAACGCAGACGTTCGATTTACCTCAGTCGACGGCAAGCCTATTCGAGGCACGCGCAGCGGCAGCGAAGGAACAGTCCACGTGGCCGGGCTTGTTGATGTTGAACGCGGTACAACAGTCATCGTCACAGCGTTTGACGGCGCGCAATCCGCCTCACTGGTGATCAAAACCGTTTGAGCGTCCGACGAGACCCGGTCTTTTTCAAAAGACCGGGTCTCTGTCCGCACCTGGCTGGATGAAGGATGTCGAAGTAATCGATCGAATCGACTATATTTGGTTCTGTTTCATCCTTCTGTCTGAGTCCGGTTATGTATTACTGGTTCGCTGCCACAATCCTGATCACGGCCAATGCGGCCTGCGTGGCTGCAAATATGCTGATGCTGCCCGGCAATTGGTTGATGGTCGGCACGCTGTGCCTGTTTCTGCTGACGGCCGGAACGACAACCGGCCCCGACTGGACGACAGTGATCGTGGTCGTGGTCCTGGCCGTTGTTGGCGAAATCCTTGAACTGTTTACCGGTTCCGCCAAGGCATCAAAAAAAGGAGCCAGCCGTCGCGCGATGGTGCTGTCGCTGGTGATGTCCATGGTGGGCAGCATCGCGGGCGCGTTTGTGATTCCAGTACCGGTCATCGGGACCGCGATCGGAGCCATCTCCGGTGCAGCCGTCGGCGCCTTCGCAGGAGCATGGATGGGCGAGGCGTGGAAAGGCACAGAGCCGACTCTGCGAACGGAAATCGGAACGGCGGCCATGAGCGGTCGCATGATCGGCATGCTGGCGAAGTTGTCCATCGGAGCCGCCATTTTCGTCTTCCAGCTGATCAGCCTCTTCTAATTATCTGCCAACGACCGCACTTCTTCGTTGAGCAATCCCAGTGAGAGAATAGGATACGGTCCACCGCAGCCGCAACATTCCTGCAGCCTTTATTGCTCGTCAATTTCACGTAATGAACCTTTTTGTGCCCAATCTGAATTTCGAGGAGGATCTCGCCGAGCGGCCCCGACAAATGTCTGGCCAGACGAAACGGGTGTTAAACGAATTGGCTCCGCTGGTCGGTCTGCTTGCCGAAAACGGAGACCTGGTGCAGGTGAACGATGACGCCATGCCGGCAACGGTTCCGGAATGTCTGGCGCATGCCACCTTCATCCGCCGTTCGGATTCTGCCGCCAACCGTGGCCAGCAGCGCATCATTCCGTGGGGATGGACCGAACAGACTCGTCACGCAGCCTTGAGCATGCAGGTGTCGCCAACTGAAATTCCAGCCGCCGAGGCGGTCACGTACGTTAATTCACGTGACTTCAGCGCTAAGTTTGATGCTGTTGAATGTGATGGTGAAGAGTTGCTGCCTTTTGGCGGCAACGGTTTTGGTGTGATCTGTCGTGACATCACTGAATGGCAGCGTGGCGTCCAACAACTGGAACGCTTCGGCTTTCCGCGTTGGGTGGCAAAACCTCAGATTAGTCACGCTGGCCGGAATCGATTGTTGGCAAACGGAACTGCGTTGAATGGTCAGCAGCGAGGCTGGCTTGAAAAGCACCTGGCTAAGCCTGGTGGCGTCTATCTGGAACCGTGGGTTCGTCCGGACGAAGAGTGCGGTCTGCAGTTTGAAATCGTTCCGCCGGACACGCCGAATCCTGAGCTCGGATGCAGAGTCCAACTGGTGGGCGTAAGTGGCTTATTGAATGATCATGTGGGACGATATCAGGGCAGCCTGATCCGCCAGGATGACCTGCTGGCGAATGCGTGGCAGTCGGCGGTGACGCACGGAGTTTCGGTGTGCGAAGCGGCCGCGGGCGCGGGATACTTCGGACCGGTTGGGATCGACTGTTTCCGTTTTCGCCTTCCGGATGGCTCTCGGGCACTGCGAATGTGCAACGATGTCAATGCCCGCTTTACGATGGGGCGACTTGCCCTACAATTGCGTTCGTCGCTGCAATCGTTGCAATGCGGGGCATGGTGTCACTTTGCCGTGCCCGATTTTTCGCGGTTCTGCGACAGTGTTCGAAAAGGTCTGGCCCAACCAGCCGAAGAAAACGTAAGTATGATGGTCACCAGTCCGATGTCGGTTGGAGGACAGCCGATTCGCTCCGGCACCATTCTGTTTGCCGGAGAATCCCAGGAGCGGCTTGTTCGAGTGGTCAGACTTATTCGCGATCAGGCAGCAGACACACGGCAGGACTCTTTGTTGTAAGTAACGGCTGTCCCATTTGAGAACCCGGAATGACGGAAGAAATACAAAACAGCAGCCCGCGCCCCTGGTCGCCTCAGTGGTACGAAATCCAGAAGAAAACGCTGGGCGAATCCGCCTGCCGTCAGCTGGGGCTGTACGCGATTCCAGAAGATCAACGTCTGTCCGTGGTCATTCCCGTGTACAACGAAGAACAGACCCTGCGCAATCTGGTGGATCTCGTGCGCGAGGTGCCGATTCGCAAAGAACTGATTCTGGTGGACGACTGCAGCCGTGATGGTTCGCGCGACATCATGAAGCAATTGCAGGAAGAAGCCGTCGGCGACGACTTCAACCAGATTCGCACATGCTTCCATGACGTCAACAAGGGCAAGGGCGCTGCACTCAGAACCGGTTTTCAGAATGTCACAGGCGACATTGTGATCATTCAGGACGCTGACCTGGAATACGACCCCAGCGAGTATCTTCGATTGCTGAAACCAATTATCGAAGACCGGGCCGACGTGGTTTACGGAAGTCGTTTTCTGGGTGATCAGGCTCACCGAGTCCTCTATTACTGGCATTACCTGGGCAACAAGTTTCTGACAGTGATGTCCAACTGCTTCACAAACCTCAACCTGACAGACATGGAGACCTGCTACAAGGTCTTCCGTCGGAACGTCATTGACGAGCTGACACCGAAGCTTGTGCAGAATCGGTTTGGCTTTGAACCGGAAATCACAGCCCGTGTAGCTCGACGACAGTACCGCATCTACGAAATGTCCATCAGCTATTCCGGTCGCACCTATGCGGAAGGAAAACACATTGGCTGGAAGGACGGCCTGCAGGCGCTGTGGTGCATCGTGCGATTCGGCATCGCTGATTAGAACAGTTTCCGGAAACAGGTGGTTCGTTCGGGCTTGTGGGAAGCACACATCGTAGGCCGTGACCGAGCGAAGCGCTGTTCCGGCACCCCCGGTTCTGCTGCGTTGCATTCGTTGCATCGCCGGAGCGGCGTCGCTGAGGCTCCTGGATGCCGGCCTACGTTCCTTTGCCGCCTCACCCAGCCTCTCCCCCGCTTGCAGACCGACTCGCACGACAACGAACAACGCGGGGGGGGAGCAAACTCAGGGCGGCGAGTTTGTGCTGTGCTCATTCCATGGGCTGGCGCCCAATGGCCAGGTGCTTGTGCCGCTTCGCGGCAGTGAATCGCAAACACGAATTAAGGCACGCAGACCGCGGTGCGATGCCGTCTGTTTCCCTGCCTTTTCCGCACTCTATCTGCCCTATTTAGATACTTCACGCGTCCTTCTTCGTCTTGCAAAAGACTGGTCCAACGCCGAGTGCAATAAAAAATGTTCGATCTTCTGTAACAGATCTCCAGAGTCTTCGCTGTGGTGAGTAACAACACACGGAAACAACAAACAACCGGCAAACTGTTGCTTCCATTTACTCACCATCGCCGAACCTGGAGACTCGAAAATGTTGAAGAACGTAATGCTGGCACTCGTGCCCCTGACCATGTTGGCTTCCTCTGTCAAAGCCGACGACGACCTGAACATCGATGTAGCGTCCATCGCCGACGCGGAGGTGTCAATTGTAGTAGCGGATCTCGATATTGATGTCGATCAGCTGTCAGCTGATGCTGGCACAGAAGATGGCGACGACGCCATTGAAGCGTGCTTTCGGCGGTTTGGATATCGTGGATATCGTGGATATCGTGGACACCGAGGGTACCGCGGCTTTTGCGGTTACCGCAGCTATGGTTGCTACAACTACTGCCGACCTTTGTACAGCTACCGAACCATCTGTTACGCACCGCCCGTTTACCGCTGCGTTGTGGCTCCGATCTACACCTACTACTGGGGCTGTCACTAAGAACAGCTTCGACAGCTCAGGGCACTGGCTGAGCGTCAGCCAGTGCCGGTCTTTCAAACCTCAACGCTGAATAAAGTCCGAAGCCCAACAAAGCCCGGTCTGTCTGCAAATCGCAGTCGCCGGGCTTTTTTTTGGATGCGTGGGACCCTGGGGTTTATCCCGAATTCAATATTTGCCAACACTCTAACTCAAGGGAGAATTGAAAATGAATATTCATCGTCAAACCGTCAAATTGTTTGCGATGGGTGCATTGCTGGCGGTGAGCGTGGGACAGGCAAAGGCGCAACAGGCCAATCTGCTTCCCTCGCTGGCTCCGACTGCACCGATCGGCACGGCACTGCAACCAGTCAACACCGGTCATATCAGAACCAGCCAGGTGCTGGGAATTCCGACGTCGTATTGTGGACACGTCATCGATCTGCTGATGACCAACCGCATGCGACAATCGTTTGGCCACGCCGGAAACCATGCTGTTCAGGTCTACGCACCGCATCTTTCTGTCGGACTCACGCCCGGTGATTTGGAGCTGCTTTGTGTGCAACTGATCAGTGAAGGCGATTCGTGCAACGGTCCTGTCTTTCAGATCAGTATGAAGAACAACAGCCAGATGCCGATTGGAAATTTTCGAATTTCGGTGGTTGGAGTTCTTGGGCAGATTCACATGCATTCACCAACGGCAACCATTGCTGTTCCCAGAATAGAAGCCGGATGCGAACTTCTGGTGCAGGTCCAGTTGCCAGTCACGTGCATGTTGATGGGAGTACCTGGTCAGCAGGTCCCATTCGACACGCTGATCGTGGCAGTCGACAGCTTTGACGAGTTGCTGGAATGCGACGAGTTGAACAATGTGCAGATCCTGACGCGAGCAGACATTCCTCTGTTGGTTGTCGTGTCCGCCGCTCCTCCAGTCGCTGTCGAAAGCGTGCCTGCTCAGCCGGCAGAACCAGCCCCGGAAGCTGTTGTGCCGCAAACACCACAGGAAAACGCTCCGTCACCATTGGACAACATCGATCTGGATGATCTTGTTCCCGATGAAGCGGACAAGGCCGGACTTCTTGTTCGCTGAGTTCCAACACCACCGCAGACGCCACGCCATCAGCGCACGTTTCTTTGAAACAATTCGGAAGTCTTCCGATACACATAAATGCCCGATGCACGGCACTGCAAAACACAAGAGACCCGGTCTTTCCAAAAGACCGGGTCTCTTTTCGTGGAGCCGCCAGCGGGACGTCCCACTGCCCGTTGTGAGAAAGTGCCAACGCAGCTATAACTCCGCCTTTGGCAGTCGTGGGGGTTGCATCATTTGCCTGCTGAAGGGGGCCATTCGTTGAGGTCGCCTTGCCCGCACGAAGCGGGACGGCCCGCCCGCCGATTCGAGCTAACGCTCGGAAACGCTCCGTTGTCGCTGCGAAAACCTGCCCAAATCACGATCAGTTTACTGAAATAAGAAGTCTCATGATTGAGGTACAACTGCCTGACGGCGCCATTGTTGAAAAAGACGACAACGCAACAGCTCTGGATGTCGCGAAGGGCATCAGCGAAGGCCTTGCCCGAGCCACCGCCGCGGCTGTCATTGACGGCAACACGGTCGATGCCATGCGACCACTCGCGGAACTGACCGAACGGCGGCCCGTACCACTGCAACTGCTGACAACTCGCGATGCTGCCGCAGCCGCCGTTATGCGGCACAGTTGTGCTCATGTAATGGCACGAGCCATCATGCGATTGTACGAAGGCGTTGGTCTGGCCTTTGGACCGGTCAAAGGCAACACCTTCTACTACGACTTTGATCTGGCCACTCCGATCAGCGAAGACGATTTTCCGAAGATCGAAGCGGAAATGAAGAAGATCGCCAAAGAAGCGGAACCGTTCGAACGCTTCACCATGAATCGCGATGAATCTATTCAGTTCTGCAAGGATCTGAATCAGGAACTGAAAGTCGAACACATCGAAGGCGGTCTGGCAGATCACGAGTCTCTAACCTTCTATCGTCAGGGCGAATTTGTCGACCTGTGCCGCGGTCCGCATATTCCTCATGCAGGCAAGATCAAGGCCTTCAAAATCCTCAGCGTCGCCGGGGCACACTGGAAAGGCAACGTTGCCAACCGATCGTTGCAGCGAGTCTACGGCACGGCGTTCTTCGACAAGAAGGAACTGAAGGCGTATCTGGCGCAGATCGAAGAAGCGAAAAAACGAGATCACCGCGTTCTTGGAAATCGCTTGCAGCTGTTCACGATCAACCCGGACGTGGGGCAGGGTCTGGTTCTGTGGCTGCCGAAGGGAGCCACCATCCGAGCGACACTGGAAGAGTTTATCAAAGCTGAACTTACTCGACGCGGTTATGAACCGGTGTACTCGCCGCATATTGGTCGAGTCGAAATGTACGAAACCAGCGGTCACTTTCCCTATTACCGCGATTCCCAGTTTGCACCGCTGTTCGGACATTCGGCCGGTCAATTGGTGGATCACTGGGTTCGTTGCCTTGATCCGCAGGAAGAGAATCTGCAGCCTCCGACCGGCGATGACGAAAAAAAACTGCTGGACGCGGCCATGGTGCTGGGCTTCAGCGGTGAAGATTTTCCAATCAACGGCACCAACGACGAAAAACGCGAAGTGCTTCGCAAGTGGGAAAAGCAGCAGGAACGCTATCTGCTGAAACCGATGAATTGCCCGCATCATGCTCAGATGTACAAAGCGATTCCACGCAGTTATCGAGACCTGCCCGTCCGACTGGCCGAGTTCGGAGCGGTCTACCGCCACGAACAGTCGGGAGAACTGAATGGCCTGCTGCGCGTGCGGGGTTTAACTCAGGACGACGCTCACTTGTTCTGCACGCCGGAACAGGTGGAACAGGAATTCAAGGAAACTCTGGATCTGGTCAAGTACGTGCTGAAGGCCGTTGGCCTGGAAGATTACCGAGTTCAATTGTCCACCAAGGAACCGGGGTCTGACAAGTACGTGGGCAGTGATGAATTGTGGCAGCACGCGCAGGAAACATTGCGCAAGGTGCTGACGGAATCGGGGCAGGACTTCATCGAAACGACAGGCGAAGCAGCGTTCTACGGACCAAAGGCGGACTTCATGGTGAAGGATTGTCTGGGCCGCGAATGGCAGCTGGGCACCGTGCAACTGGACTACAACCTGCCGGAACGTTTTGAACTGGAATACACGGGCAGCGACAATAAACCTCATCGTCCGGTGATGATTCATCGAGCCCCGTTTGGATCGATGGAACGATTTGTGGGCGTACTGATCGAACACTTCGCGGGAGCATTCCCGCTGTGGCTGGCTCCGGAACAGATCCGCGTTCTGCCACTGAGCGAGAAGACGGACGAATACGCCAAAGACGTCGCCGCCAGACTACGCCAACATGGTTTCCGAGTCACCACGGATCTGCAGAGTGCCAAGTTGCAGGCCAAGATTCGCGCCGCTCAGGTGGACCTGATTCCGTACATGCTGGTCGTCGGGCCCAAGGAAGCCGAACAAAACGCGGTAGCCGTCCGCTGCCGTATCGACGGAGATCAGGGCGTCATGTCCTTCGACGACGCGGTGGCCAAACTCACCGACGAACGCGACAACCAAACCATCCGTCAGGTCGTCAAATCCACGTTCACCGCGATCGAAGAAGGTGACACGGAAGAAAACGAGTATTAGTCGGACAACGCCGCTTTCGCACAAGCAGCTCCTGTGCCTGGTGCACGAAAGTCATTTCCCCGAAAAGAGACCGGGTCTCTGACTCGCCCAGGCCGCAAGTTTCCAGACCTCGCCCCATTGCCGACCGAAGGACTCACCCCGAACGGTCGTGGGATGCCAGACCGAAGACGTCGGGTGGCCCTGTTGCTTGCAACAAGGGTTGCGCAGCAACAAGAGGATTATGAATGTAGCATAGTTTGTTGTGAATTCGTTCTGTCACACCCTCCTGTGCCTGCGGCACCCAAAGGTTGCAAGCAACCTGGGCCACCCCACGGGGTCAGGAGACCCGCGCACAGCGTTGTCAGGTCACTTATCCTTCTGCTTCTTCTCTGCTTTCTTCTTTGTTCTTTTTTTCTTTGCCGAGTCCTGCGGAGGCCCGTACGTCTTGAGCAGAATCTCGTCCACGGCAGCGCGGTCGGTGCGGTTCTGAAACGCGGGCAGCATCGGATCGTTGGTGCGCGTCATGTGAGCCACCAGCTGAGTCTGCAGCAGTTCGATGGATGCCAGAAGATCGGGCCTGTCGATGAGATTATGCAGGCAGTCGGGATCGTTCTTCAGGTCATAAAATTCTTCCGGCACGCGATAACGAAACAGTTCAATACGAGCGGCGATCCCGGGATGAGTTTCAGCAGCGGCCTGCATGGCCACCATCGTTTTACCTTCGTTATTATTTCGGTACCAATGTTTGCCATCGCTGAAGGGATTGTAGATGTATCCATACTCTCCACTTTGCACGCTGCGCATCGGGACCGCGTCACCTCCGGCTTTGGAATCGATCTGAGTAAAAACGTAACCGCGATCCGCCTGTGACTGTTGCTTGAGCAGCGGCACGAAGGAACGACCATCCAGCCCGTCGGGACCCGTGACACCGCTGACTTCCATAAACGTGGGGAATAAGTCGACAGTGGAAACGAAGTCGCGGTCATTCGTGATGCCTGCATTTACCTTGCCAGGCCAGCGAACCAACATTGGCGTCCGCGAACTATGAAACCACGCGTTGCATTTTGCAAAGGGTACGGCGATACCGTTGTCGGAAATAAAAACGACAAGCGTGTTGTCCGCAAAACCGGATTCACGAAGCGCCTGCATGACTTTTCCAAACGTATCATCCAGGCGTCGCGTTGAATTCAGATACTGAGCCAATTCGGCTCGCACGCCGGGCAGGTCCGGCAAGAATCCGGGGACAGTAACTTCCGCAGGATCATAGGTGCGTGAGGGCATGGCGGCACCCTTCGTCAGCTTCTCCGGGTTGCAATAGGGACGATGAGGGTCATGCGAATTCACCATGAAATAGAATGGCTTCCCCTCAGTTTTGCATTGCTGCAGGAAAGTTTTGCTGCGCTGGTAATAGATTTCAGGGTTGCGGCCGTTCCCCAATTCCTTCTGGTCGAAATGGTAGTCCCACGTCATGGACGTCTTCGGCGTTGAATGCCCATACTTGCCCAGAATGCCGGCGTGGTACCCGGCGTTCTGCAGCGTCGTCACGATGTCCGGAACATCTTCTCTGGCCTTCATGAACCCCATCGCACCGGAACGATGGCTGTAGCGGCCGGTGGCAATGATCGCTCGACACGGCGCGCAGATGGCCGCATTGACATGGGCGCGATTAAACTTCATCGCGGTTACTGCGAAGGCATCCAGGTGCGGCGTCAGATCGGTTGGTCGGCCCCCGTACACGCCCAGTGATTTCGCGTGCAGGTCGTCGGCGGTGAACAGCAGAATGTTGGGTCGATCCTTTGCCATGGCTGTGCCCATGACCATGGTCATAAGACACGACACAGCGATGTGGCGAAGTGCTGGCGAGTCTGGCATCCGGTAGCTTTCTGGCAAACGTCGTAGCCCGCGTCGCGGACGATTTGAGGTGACTGTTGAAACTGTGATTTAAGGAGATTGTAAGGGTGAACGGCGGTGTCGTTCCACCAGGAAAGCAGGCGCTGGCATTCGTCCGCCTCAGATCGCCCCAAAAAGGCTGAAACACATGCCTCCGTTTTCCGCTGAAGGTAATTGGTTCAGGTCAAAAGACCCTCTCCCAATAAAAACCTTCATGACTCGGAAATGGTGACGTTATGAAAACTTCTCCGAATTACGTGTTTGCTCGACTTGCTGCGTGTGCGATGACGGTCGCGTGTCTGGCCGGGAACGCATTCGCGGACAGTGAAATTTACAACAAAACGCTGAATTCCACGGCGTGGGTCCTGGCCAAAACCGGCGGCGCAACCTCCAGTGGAACAGGAGTTCTGGTCAACGCTGAGAAAAAGCTGCTGATCACCAACTTTCACGTGGTTGGCGACGCTCGGTCGACGGTGATCTTCTTCCCGGAAACAAAAGACGGCAAGCCAATCGTGGAACGCTCACACTACCTGAAGAATGTCAAGAAACTTGGCATTCGGGGGCGAGTACTTGGCGTGGATCGAAAACGAGACCTCGCCCTGGTGGAACTGGATCGACTGCCAGAAAACGCCGTCGCCATTCCACTTGCCAAAGACACGATCGGGCCTGGCGAAGACGTTCAGTCCATCGGAAACCCCGGCACCACAGACGCTCTGTGGGTCTTCACTTCCGGAACCGTTCGTTCGGTCTATCAGAAGCAGTTCCGAACAGGAGCCGGCGAACACGACTTCGTGGTTGTGGAAACGACGTCCCCCTTCAACAAAGGTGACAGCGGTGGTCCGGTGGTGAACAACAATGGCGAACTGGTGGCGATTTCTCAGGCGATTTCTCCCAAAGCACGACTGGTCAGTTACAGCGTTGATATCTCCGAGGTGAAGGACTTTCTGGATAGCCCCTGGAAACCTGCTCCACTGCCCGTCATCGTTGTCTTGGAAAAGACCGAGCTGAAGTTCACAAAGCACGAGAGCGGTCACTTTGAAGTATCATTCGATCAGAAAGACAACGACAAACAATCTGTGTTTGTCACGAAGGAGGTCGAATACTTTGAACGAGCCGACGTTCGCAAGGTCTGGGCATTGGCGGCCACATTGAAAGAAGCTCCAGGCCTGGAAACCACGATGAAACTGCTGCAGCAAAGTGCTCGCACCAAGATCGGAGCATGGACCGTCGAAAAGGCTGAAAATGGCGACTACCTGATCATCTACTGCTGCAAGGTGGACGCCACGGCAACTCCGGATGCTCTGAAAAGTACGATGGAGTATGTCGCCAAACTGACCAGCATCACGAAGAAGGATCTGGTTCCGGCAGCCAGCACAAAAGACCCGGCAGACACACTGGAATCATGGTTAGGAAACTAGAGCGTGGTCAAGTCTCGAGTTCGGCTACGAAACAACTCCAAATTCTTAGACTTGAACACGCACGAGAGTGTTAGGAAAGGGGGTCTGAAACCATTTCCGCGACGGCTGCGGTGCTCACTCTTTAGGGCACTGTCAGCCGTTGTTTTTTTGTTGATGCGTTCGCGGCCGTCGGTGAGAACTTGTGGCTGTCATCGCCATTCGATCACTGTGCCAGCATTGAAACGATGATTCATCTGACCGTCGTCGATGACAAGACAACCGGATTCGTCGATGCCGCGGCACAGGCCACTTGTTGTTGCCTGACCCACCTGAATCGTCACTTTCAAACCGTTTAGCAGACTGTGGGCATTCAATTCTGCCAACAACGCCGGTTGCCGATCACGAAGGCTTCCGATCGTTTCGTAAATCTTTGGCAGCAGTCCGACCAGAATGTCCGTCAGGTCATGATGTCCGTCGCGCAGGTCGAAAATACTGGTTGCTCGCTGCCGAACATCTTCAGGCGCAGGGGCCAGTGAGTTGTTCACATTGATGCCAACGCCAATGACAAGTGCCGACCTTCCATCAACGGTATGTTGCTCCGTCAGAATGCCGCACACTTTTGCTCCGCCGACCAAAACGTCATTAGGCCATTTAATGAAGACTGAGTGGTCGGGCACGAGGTCGGCAATCACGTTCCGCACGGCCAGCCCCGTCGCCAGCGAAACCAGTGGCAATCGATCCGGCGACATCTGAAGATCAGCCACATCCAGTACCAACGAAAACGTAAGTGCGCCGGACGTCGCCCACCATGAATTGGCGCCACGCCCACGACCTGCCGTCTGATTGGCCGTCAACACCAGGGCCGGACACAGCGGCAGCAGATCAGACAGCACCTCGCGGGCCAGTTTGTTCGTGGATTCCAGCGATTCGTGATACTCAACGTGTTGCA
>JAPYTO010000179.1 GCA_029941865.1 Fuerstiella sp.
TTATCGGGGAATGTCGTGGCGGCGAAGCGCTGGACATGCTGCAGGCGATGAACACAGGTCACGATGGTTCTTTGACGACGGTTCACGCAAATAATCCACGTGATGCGATTTCCCGTATCGAAACTCTGGTCAACATGAGCGGCATTGATCTGCCACTGTCGGTGGTCCGAAAACAAATTGCGTCGGCTGTTCACCTGATCATTCAGGCCAGCCGATTGCAGGGAGGATCTCGCAAAGTGACCTACATTACAGAGATCGTCGGCATGGAGCAGGACACGATCGTGATGCAGGACATCTTCATGTTTGTCCAGGAAGGCATCGACGGCGACGGCAAGGCCACGGGACATTTTCAGGCCACGGGAGTGCGGCCGAAGTGCATCGAACATATGGAACAGTCCGGCGTGCGACTTCCACCGAGTATTTTCACGCAACGCCAGCTGCGCGGCTAATCGGAAAACAATTACACACGATTCAGTTTGAGGACGATTGTCCTGTCGGAGTAGAGCATCATGGATCCCCTGACAATTATTCTGGTTGCCGCTTTCCTGGGTTTTGGTGCGCTGGTGTTCGGCGTGGGAAACATCATTCAGGGACGCCGCATGACGCGGGCGGAATCGCGTCTGGCTGCCTTCACGAATGGGAAAAGTCCTACCAGCACTCAAATCGCCGACGACATCGTTCGCGACGGACTTAGTTCTGCGTCTGGACTTGTGGGAAAGCTGGCTGGCCGCTTCAAGAACCTGCCTTTGTTTTTTCAACAGGCAGAATCGCCTCTGAAGATCGAACAGTTCATTCTGGTCTGCGCCGGTGCGGCAGTGGGGGGCGGAATATTCACGATTCTGATCCGTTCTCCGGCGGCATTGATCCCTGTGGGGGCCATCTGCGGGTTTGCCTGTCCATGGATCTGGCTGTGGTGGCGTCGCCGCCGTCGCTTTAAGAAATTTGAAGGCCAACTTTCCGGTGCGCTGGAACTAATGGCTCGAGCGCTTCGTTCCGGACATAGTCTGTCTTCCGGACTGGACGTTGTTGCCTCTGAGATGCCGGCACCAATCTCGGTCGAGTTTCGAAAGGTTCACGAAGAGCAGAATCTTGGCATCTCAATCGACCAGGCTCTCAAGAATCTGCTGAAACGTGTGCCCAATATGGACCTGCAGTTCTTTGTGATCGCCGTCTGCATTCAACGACAGTGTGGTGGTGACCTTGCGGAAATCCTGAACAAAATCAGTGGACTGGTCCGCGAACGATTCAAGATTCTGGGACAGGTCCGGGCGTTGACGGGGGAAGGTCGAATCAGTGGAATTGTTCTGATGGCGTTGCCACCCGCTTTGTTTGCGGCCGTTTATTATCTGAATCCGGAATACGTGATGATTCTGTTTGAACGCGAAGAAGGCCGAAAGATGTTGTTTGCAACCGGGTTCCTGCAGGTTCTGGGTGCGATCTGCATCAAGAAAATTATTGACATTAAGGTGTGAGTGACCGACCGGCATAGAGCCGGAACGAATAGGGAGCGTCAGCATACGAATTCGACGCACGATCCGGGGGGCGGATATCCTCCGCTGGCCCGCCCAGACGGGCCAGCAAACGTAAAATCCTGAGACACATTGCCGACAGAGAGATAGTTCGATGGATCCTGAAGTCATCCTGCCAGTGGCAGCATTTGCATCTATTGCCTGCGGTGCATGGGCAATTCTGAATCTCGTCTCCGGGAAGAAATCCCGGGTCGCCGAACGGCTGGAAGAGATTCGCGACCCGATGGCGCGCAAACGACGCGACAACGACAAGCCGGGCGCGGTCAACAATATATTCGAAAAAGCTGCGCCGGCGTTGTCGAAAGCGCTTGAGCCGAAGACAGAGACAGAACAGAGCGACCTTAGAGTTCGTCTGGCCAATGCCGGATTTGGCAGCCCCAATGCCCCTCGAAACTTTCTGGCCCTCAAACTGATCGGACTGATGCTGGGCATCATGTTTGGTGCGGTGTACGGCTTTGCCAACATGGGCGCATCCAGCAATTCCTGGATGGCGTTTGTCATCGGCGGCGGCGCTGGGTTTTACTTCCCGGCAATCGTGCTGATGTTCATGAAAATGTCGCGACAGCAGAAAATTTTCCTGCAACTGCCCGACGCTCTTGACCTGCTGGTGGTGTGTGTTGAAGCGGGGCTTGGACTGGACGCCGGAATGCGGCGCGTCGCCGACGAACTCGCCAGCGGAGCTCCGGAAGTCTGTCAGGAACTTGGCAACGCCAATATGCAGCTGCAGATGGGGCGACCTCGACGAGAAGTATTGCGTGACCTGGGCATTCGTACGGGCGTAGACGACATGAAAGCACTGGCTGCCATTCTGATTCAGGCGGACCGTTTCGGATCGTCCATCGCTCAGGCTCTGCGAGTTCAATCCGACAGCATGCGTACGAAGCGGCGTCAGATGGCGGAAGAGAAAGCTCAGGGGGCGGCGGTGAAAATGATTTTCCCGCTGGTCCTGTTCATTTTTCCCGGCATCTTTGTCATCCTTGTCGGCCCGGCCGGCATTCAGCTGATGGACAACATCGTCAACAAATAGTCCGGCACGTGCCCGTCAGCGCATCAGGCCGCCTCGCGGCCGCAAAGCACGCATTCCGGCCCGAGATGCGGGAATCAGCAGTCTGCGTCAGACGATGATTTCATGCAGAATGCGGGCTTCTTCCACGCCCGTCAGACGCATATCCAGCCCCTGGTGTTTGACCGTAAATCGTTCAGGGGCGATGCCGAGTAAATGCAGCATCGTCGCATGAAGGTCACGTACATGGACTACGTCTTCCACCGAGTTGTAGCCCAGCTCGTCGGTGTTGCCGAAGGTTGTTCCGCCTTTGATGCCGCCACCAGCCAACCACATTGAGAACCCCTTGATGTGGTGATCGCGACCGGCCCCACCCTTGCCCTGAAACATGGGTGTGCGACCGAATTCTCCGCCCCAGATAATCAGCGTGTCGTCCAGCATGCCTCGCTGTTTGAGGTCCTGAATCAGTGCCCACGTCGGCCGGTCGGTCAGTCCGCAACACTTATTCATATAGTTGACAAGTCCGCCGTGATGGTCCCAGCCACGATGGTACAGATGAATGAATCGCACCCCGCGTTCTGCCAGTCGGCGTGCCAGCAGGCAGTTGGACGCGTACGAGCCGTCGCCGGGAGTCGCTCCGTACATATCCAGCACGTGCTGCGGTTCGTCGGACATGTTCACCAGTTCCGGTACCGACATCTGCATTCGAAACGCCATCTCGTAGGCCGCTATCCGCGTTTCCAATTCCGTGTTCTGCAGCCTGATATTTCGGTGAGTATTCAGAGTCCGCACGGTATCGATCAGGTGGCGTTGCTGTTCCAGTGACACGCCGGCTGGTGTGTCAAGGTAGTGAACCGGTGACCCCGTCGCGTTGAACTCCACGCCCTGATAACGGCTCGGCAGGAAACCTGCTGCCCACTGTCGTGACGCGATCGGCTGCGGATTGCGTCCCCCCACGCTGGTCATCACCACGAATCCGGGCAGGTCCTGGCACTCACTGCCCAGGCCGTACGTGACCCACGAACCCATGGACGGTCGTCCACTGATCGCGGTGCCAGTGTTCATGAACGTGTGGGCGGGATCGTGATTGATCTGCTCGGTCACCATTGACTTGACGACGCAGATGTCGTCGGCCATTTTCTGGTGCCACGGCATAAAGTCACTGATGAGCGTGCCACTTTTGCCGCACGGTCGGAAACCGATAAGCGGACCCAGGCACTTCAGTTGTTGGCCCTGTAACTGAGCGATCGGTTGGCCGACGGTATACGATTCCGGCATGGGTTTGCCGTCCATCGCTGCCAGCTGGGGCTTATAGTCGAAAGTTTCCAGATGCGATGGCCCTCCGGCCATACACAGGAAAATGACTCTCTTGACCCGTGCCGGCAGGTTGGGATAGCCGGCCTGGCCAGCATTCAACGCCGGTCCGGAACCAGCGTAAGCCGAATCGGTGTCAATCAGCGACGACAACGCCGCCGCACCCACTCCAACCCCGGCACGGTGCAGGAAGGTTCGACGTTGCAGGTTTCTCGTCAGTTCCGAATGCATGTTCACAACGCCAGGGAGGGGGCAGAAATGTCGTAACGAAGTGTTCTGTCGGCTGCACATCGTCCGAATGCCGATGAACGCACTACCCGGCATTCTAGCGATAACTGATAGCACAGCCAAACTGTCTGGTTCGGGGCACCGCAACCGACCGATCAGCCAGCAGATCGTTGATCGCATTCACAACAAAGTGGTGCTTCACCAGCGACTCGCTGCGATTGTCGTCAAAGGCACCGGTGTAGGCGATGCGACGCTTCTGATCCAGGACAAAAATATGTGGAGTCGACGTTGCGCCAAATCCGCGGCCCACCAGCTGTGAGGTGTCGTACAGATAATGAAAGTTAAAACGACCGCCGGCAGCTCGCAGCCTCATTTCATTCATGTTTTCCAGCGGACCAATGCTGCTGTTGATGCCGACAAACGTCACACCCCTTGGCCCAAATTCGTGCACCAGTCGTTTGAATCGAGTTTCGTAACCTTTGACTCAGGGACACTTGTTACACAGAAAAGCCACCACCAGGATCTTCGCGCCGTCGAGGTCCTTCCGGCTGTGAAGTAACCCGTCTGTTCCCTGCAGAAATCGCCAGGCAGGCACCTGGTCACCAATCTTCGGTGCGGCCGCATAACCCCAAGGCGACGACACAAGAAATGCCGCCTGCAGTGTGAAGATGAAAACACGCTTTGGAGTCATATTCACGTCTTCAAGTTGTCCACGTTGCGAGTCCCTGGAGACATGAAGGTCGACGAAGCCACGAAACAATTGAGAAAAGACGGTGGGCTCGCAAATCACGGAAACGTATACTGCACGGGCCGCGGACCATGGCAAGCAAAGCGAGGGCAGATGATCTTACGCTCATTGCCGGCTGAAGAGAACGGCAAGTCAGTGAATTGCGTCCCGTTTGTGCTGGCGCCCAGCAGACCATGGGCGATACCTGCGACAGGTCGGCACTGATTGGAAACGTCAACCAGTCTGGTGCGCATCGCACGGAACTCGCAGCGGGCCAGGCAAGCAATCTGGCAGCTGTTCGTTGGCGGAAGTCGCTGCACTTCGGTGAAGGACGCTCTGCAGGACTACATTTGCACGCGGCCAGCGTTATCAGCTTCGCTGGCGATCGGTGCCAGAGCAGATGTGTTCATGATATTTCGCCATGGTCGAATATTCGTGATGTCACCGCCCGGAACAGGTATGGGCCTGGGGACCTCAGGATTCATCGGTGGCGGCGGTCGTGTGATTGATGGTTCCTCTGCTGCGGGTGGCACCAGGTGGACACGTGGAAATGCATCCTGCTGCGGCACACTCGGCACCGGAGCCGGTGGTCCCGGGGCGTTGTTTGTGCGTTCTGGGCCGATTTCGTTCGAAATCCACGGCCGTGAGTCTGTTCCCAGCGACTCCCAGCTGCCGGGAGCCGGTGCACCGACGAATTCAATCGGTTCCGTGCGAAGTTTGTGCTGATCCTTTCCGTGGGTCCGGCCCATGGCTCGCTGCAGCGCGAACGGTGCCGACGCCGGATGCCATTCGCCTTCTGCCAGGTAGATCTCACTGTCGACCAGCGTTGTGCCTTTGGCGAACTTCAGGGCGTTCAGGCCTTTGTTGTATTCAATGATGCTTCGCATGTAGGCCTGTTGGGCGTCACGCTGCTGAATTTTTGCCTGTAACAATAGGTTAAACAGGTCCGGGCTGGTTTGGGCAGTACCCAGGACACGTTGTTCTGCAGCGACGACGTATTTTTGTGCAGAATCGATGCGGCGAACCGTACTGTCCGCCAATTCGTACCAGCGTTGCATGCCCATCATGGCACCGGACAATTCGAAGGCGATCTCGCGTTCCATCTCGTTCAATACTTCGCGATTCTTGCGAAGTCGAAGTTCGTGGTTTCTGACTCGAATGCGAGCAGATCGAAGGCCGATCGGCAAAACCATCTGGAGTCCAAGATTCCAGCCGGGGTTACCACCCCGAGCAATGTCGCCGACCATCGTGTCGAGCGGAGAGTCGTGGTTGCCGATCAAACTGTCACCGAGTCCATTCGTTCGATATTGAGATACTGCGTCCAGACGCGGGCGGGTCAGACTGCGGGCGGCTCTCAGCTGCAGTTCAAGGCTTTTGACTTCCCATTTCTGCTGTCGCAGTTCTTGACGATGACTGAATGCTTCCTGCAGCGACGCGGACCAATCGGGTTCCACCTTAGCCTCTGACGGTATATCGACCGGGTACAGAAACGTTCCGTCGTTCAGCGGCAGATGACAAAGTCGGCGAAGGCGGCCTTCGTGCTCAAGAACGTCTGCCAGCGAACCACGAATCCGAGCGTCAGCTTCAAAGATTCTTGATTCAGCCTGCAGAATGTAGTCAGCCCCCTCACTGCGTCCGCGTAACTTGTTGAAGTAGCTCAGCAAATCCTTGAACGCATCCATTTCGGATTGATACAACCGCAGAGAAAGGTTCAGGTCCCAATATTGGTCCTCGATATCCTTGACCAGATTCTTCACACGCGATTCGAACTGTGCCAGGGCGATGTCACCATTGATTCGCGATATCAGAATTCCCTGCGAAAGTCCCGACACACCACGCAGACCCTGACTCAATGGGCCGGCAATTCGGTTGAATTCGACTCCAGCACCGGCCCAAAGTGGCTGACGGTACTCTGCTTGTATGATGCCACTGTACGATGACGGGAACGCCTGGACTCCTGGCGGGCGATTGTTCAACTCGTAGTTAACGTCGTTCTGCAGGGCCAGGGTCGCACCGTTCGCCAGTGGTTTTTCCAGGCGAGCCTGATACTGGGCGGTTTCCAGAACCTGCGAATCACCGCTACCCAATCCTAGTGTGCCGGCGTTTTGTGGCACGCTGTCACGACCCCATGTGATACTCGTGGTGGCCAGGGCGTCGAAGTCTGCCAAAGCAGCTTCAACGCCTCGATTGCCGAATAAGAATCCCGTTGCCTGAATGGCCGGATCATAGATTGAGGTCACACCACCGGGTTGGACGAGGATCTGACTCTGCCCGCCTCGTGCCACGGCGTTGTCTCGCAGAATGGTTGATTTTTCCAAAGCCATGCGGACACATTCCGTCAACGTGACTTCACGCGATTCGACTTCGTCCAGGCTGCGAATATGGCGAGGTGCGGCAAACAATTCCGGATCGTGTGCTCTCGGTTCGGTTTCGGTGGGGTACTCGATGGCTGAGGTGGCGTCTTCGTAGTACGACAGACTTTCGTCGTGTCGCCACAGATACTGCAGCCTTAGCGGCTGCATCGCGCAACCTTGAAGCAGAATTGAGGCCAACACAATCGTGGCGGTCATTCTGGTCTGCAGCGTATGCACTTCTGGCGTTCCCCCTGCGCCGCGTCAGCGACGGGTCCTTCAACGCAGCGTAAATCCGAAAATTACGCTGCCACCACGTTTGTTCCACGACCATCCCCCACGGATTCCCGGGTAGGATGTGCCGTTACAACCCGTATCGTCAATTCCATCGTTCAACTTTGCCGGAACCGCAAAACAGGACGGTTCCCCCTAATCCGCAAGGTCCAACAGGCAGAAAATGCCAGTTGTTGCGACGGGTCGTGGCAGGGCATCCAGTATTCTGCAGGACGTGGCGAAGGTCGGCCGGCATGGGTAATTCGTGCTGTGGCGTCTACAATCCACCGCAATCAGAACTCGACGCACTTTGGCAACGTCCGGCATCACGGATCATCGAATCATGAACGACCAGACAGACTTGTCCCGCCAGCCGAATGCTGATCCCTATGAACAGCCCGAGACGGCTGCGTCCGGTGTCCTCCGGGCGCGTTTTCCGAAGAAGATGCTCTTCTTCACCGGTTTGATTCTGTTGCTGATGGTTCTGGCAATGACCTTGATCAGCGAAGTGGAAGACCTGCTGGGTGTGGGCCTCGACATCGTGATCGTGTGTTCCATCTTTGGCAGTGCGATGCTGATTGTCTTGTGGGTCGGATGGTTTCTGGTGCTCAGTCGCTGGAAATGGTGGCAGCGAATCCTGGCCGGCGTACTGGTGGTGTCGTTACCGTTCGCCGTTGTGTCTGTTTTTCTGTCTGTCTTTCGTCCCATTCACGGCGGTGATATCAGCATCATTCGTTTTGAGCCGATCTGGGCGTCACAGCCGGAGGCACCACCCGTGCCGGTGGACGTAAAGCCGGTGAAAGTGGATTTGAATACAGAAACGCCGCATGATTTCCCAATGTTTCTCGGTAAGAACCGCAACGGGAAAATACGGGCGGACTTCCAGATCGATAGCGACCGGTTTTCCAGCGCGACTCTGCTTTGGAAGCAGTCGATCGGCAGCGGCTGGTCCGGCTTTGCTTCTCGGAACGGCTACGCTGTGACGATGGAGCAACGCGGGGACCAGGAATGCATCACTTGCTACAGCGTTGAGACCGGGCAGCTGCAATGGCTTTACCAGCACACAGCTCGGCATCACGACAGCATGAATCTCGGCCGCGTCGGTCCGCGAACGACGCCGACGATTTTTGACGGAATGGTGTACGCTGTCGGAGCCGTTGGTAACTGCGTCTGCCTGAATGGTGCGGATGGAGCTGTGGTGTGGCAGGTTGACCTGAATGAAGTCCTGGGGATCGAACTTGCCTCCCAAACGGATTCCGATGGTCTCGAATTCCAATACGAAAAGAATACGGTGTTGTCATGGGGACGTTCCGGTTCAGCCCTGATTGTTGGTGATCTGGTCGTGGTGCCGGGAGGCGGCCCGTCGGGCAACGTGTCGACTCTGCTGGCCTTTGATCGACTCACCGGTGAGCTGCGCTGGCGGGGCGGCCGTGAAATGATTGCCTACGGGTCTCCGGTACTGGCCACCGTGGCGGGCCGGCCACAGATTCTGCTGCTTGCCGAATCACAGGTGATGGGTTTCGACCCGGACACGGGCGAGCCACTTTGGAAGTTCTCTCGTCCCGGTGAGTCCAACGGCGGCGCCAACACATCTCAGGTTTCGGTGGTATCGGAATCGCAGGTGCTGACGTCGAAAGGCTATCCCGATGGTGGAGGCGAGTTGATCAGCCTGAAGAACGAGGACGGCAGCATCATTCCTACTTCCGTCTGGAATAACCCTCGTGTGCTGAAAACCAAACTGACAAGCCCCGTGCTTCTAAACGGGCATTCGTACTCGCTGTCCAATGGTTTTCTGGAATGTGCCCGCCTGGCAGACGGTCAACGAATCTGGAAGCGGCGCGGCCGTTTCGGGCACGGGCAGGTGTTGCTGGTCAACGACCATCTTCTGGTGCACAGTGAAAGTGGTACGCTCTACCTTGTCCGTGCTACACCAGGCGGTTATGAGGAACTCGGCTCATTTCCGACCATTTCCGGTGTCTGCTGGAACACGCTGTGTCTCTACGGCAACCGAATTTTGATTCGCAGCGAAATCGAAGCCGCGTGTTTCGAACTGCCTGTGTCAGGCGGGTGAAGACCGTCGAACACCAATCAACATCGCACCGACAGCCACAACACTGCACAGCATGGCGAACCAGTCTCCGAATTTCACGTAAAAAGAATTGCGGCCATCGAGCGGAATCTGGCCCACCATCACGGCCGAACATTGTCGATATCGCTGACCGGTGTCGGGGTCGATCATCGATTCGGCCTTCTTGAACTCCGCCACAAGTCCGGCTGATTCCTGCTTCATGATCAGGAAATGTTCCGGCTGTCGGATTCGCCCGGCAGAATCAATAAACGCAGAAATTCCGGCGTTAACAGCGCGGACCATGGGGCGACGGGTTTCGATGCAACGGAATGTTGCGGCAATCAGGTGCTGATCCAGTTCACTGGAACCGCGGAACCAGCCATCGTTCGTCATGTTGATCAAAACGTCCGTAGTCCCGCCCGTTGCGTCGCGAGCTGTCACCACTTGGCGCACCAGATGAGGCACTGTGTCCTCGAAGCAGATAATCGGCGAGAACCGCGTGCCGCCGTATTCGAACACCGCTGGCGCCGCTCCCGCATCAATGCCGAAGCCCGCGCTGAACGGAGTGAGTCTTGCCAGCCACGGCAGAACCGACCGCAACGGAATGTATTCGCCGAAGACGACTCGGTGCATTTTGTCGTACCGTCCGATGTAACCGAGATCCGGACGAATGAAAGCCGCTGAATTGAATCGTTCGCGACCATGCTTTTTTGCGACTTCTGTCAGCAGGCCCACCATCATCGCAGCACCTGATTCCTGGCTGCGGTTCACCAGAAGTTCCCGCGCGCGACCACTGTGCCAACGTTCAATTTCGCCCTGCGCCAGCTCGCTGTTCGTGGCGGCCCCATGAAGCGGCAACATGCTGATCAGATCCTCATCGGTCACACCGTCAGAAATGATCTGGTCAGGAACCGGAAACATCGTCTCGGGCCACACAATCAAGTCGGGCCGCAATCCCGCAGCTCGCCGGGAAAGCAGGTCGTGTTCATGAACCATTCGCAGCCACTGATCAGGGTCGTGTTTCAGTTCCGGCGTAAAATTACCCTGGATGACTGCAATGATCGGGCCGGGAACGTCCGACGGTGGAATCGTCTGTTGCTGCATGCCGTACAGGCAACTCAGCAGCACCAGTCCAACAGTCAGCGAAACCGCGATGACCTGTCGCCGCGACGTGACCGTCATCACGGCACTCGCGGATGCGGCAAGGCCAGCCTTCACCAGCCAGGATGTCGGAACACATACCGTCAATGCGCCGGACACCAGCGCCACCAGAAACGTCACCCCGTAAGCACCGGTGACGTCGCAGATCTGAACCAATGATGTCCACTGATATTGAGAATGACCAAGATAGTACCACGAAAACCCGGTCATCAGGTGGGCTCGCAGGTATTCGAGCGCCGTCCAGACGATCGGCACCGCCAACCACAGCGGCAGGCCGGCACGGACGGCTTTTCGAGCGACACCGATAAATGCCGGAAAGTAGAGCGATACATAAAACGCCAGAGCGACCAGCGCACCGTGCATCGTCCAGTGCCCCAGTCGCATCCATTGCAATGTCACCACGGCCCAGGCGAAGCCGACGACGGTGATGATTCGATAGCTGTGCCGAGGCAGTCGTTCCAACCGCAACAACAGACACAACGGCACAAGGGCAACCCACGCGGCCGGCGCAAAGTCGACGGGAGTAAAGCACAACCATAACATCAGGCAGGTCAACACTGTGGACCAGAACACCGGCTTCACCGACATGCTGGATTCGGAACCGATGGCGACCTGACCGGATTCGATGATCCGATCAATTTCCGGACGAAACGCGGGTTGCGGCGATGACAAAGCCACTGACTGTTCCTGGAGAACTGTTGCCAAGAATCCATTCCTGCTGCAAGTGTTTCGACGGCGTTGCGAAGGTCGAAATTCTTTGAGGTAGTGCCTCAAATCGTAGGAGCTGACATTCGGAACTGAGAACCCGCTCCTGGTCGTCAGCAAACCTGACTCAACGCGGACAACGTTTTTCGAGCAGAAGTTTACTGATTCGGGGATCTGGCGGAAACCCGCATGTTGATCAGGTCAGTGCATCGCTTATCTTTGTTCACTTTTTGTGGTATTAGTCGGCTGGCAGGCTGTCCCGATAAGTCTGTTCGAGTGAGCGGCACGGCGCTAGCCGCCGGTGCCTGGCTGTGTTTTCACCCGCGGCTAGCGCCTTGCGGCTCACTCTCTCCGGTATCCGGACAGGCTGCCAGTAATCATCTGTGGCTGTTCGGCACAACGAATCATCAGTGAGGTTTTGATGACAGACGAGTTTCTGGAATTGTTACTGGCGACCCCCGGCACCTCAGGTTTCGAACAGAACATACAACAGGTCGTTCGCGAGTTTGTCGGCAAGTTCGCGCATTCGGTCGAAACGGACGTCCACGGCAATCTGATTGCAGCAGTCAATCCGGACGCTGGCCCGCGCATTCTGCTGGATGCGCACTGCGATCAGATCGGTCTGATTGTACGGCACATCGACGACAAGGGATTCATTCGCGTCAGTGCTGTTGGCGGGTGGGACATGCAGATCCTGCTCGGCCAGAAGATGCTGGTTCATGCGGCTGGCGGTTCCATCCCAGGCGTGATCGCCCGAAAGCCGATCCATCTGCTGAGCGACGCGGAACGAAAAACCGTGCCAAAGATTCAGGATCTGTGGATCGACATCGGTTCGGCATCCGCAGAAGAGACATCCGGAGTTGTTTCCATCGGTGATTCGGTCACGCCGCAACCTTCGCTCACCAAACTGCGAAACGGAAGAATCTCCGGAGTTGCGATGGACGACCGCACAGGTATCTGGGTCATCATGACGGCCTTGAAGATGATTTCGGAGCAGAACCCGACCGCCGCCGTGTTTGCAGTCTCTGCCGTGCAGGAAGAGATCGGGCTCCGTGGCGCGCAAACCAGCGCGTACAGTGTGAACCCGGACGTGGCCATCGCCGTGGATGTGACTCACGCGACTGACTGCCCCGGAATTGACCAGAATCAATTCGGTAACATCACGCTCGGTGGCGGTCCCGTCGTGGTCCGCGGTGCAAACGCCAATCCTCGCGTCGTTGACCTGCTGCTGAAGACGGCCGCTGCAAATGATATTGATGTGCAGATAAACGCCCTCGGTCGTCCCGCCAGTAATGACGGAGCGGCGATTCAGGTCAGCCGAGGGGGCTGTGCTGCGGGTCTTGTCACTTTGCCGAATCGTTACATGCACAGCCCCGTTGAAGTTGTGGCGTTGTCTGATCTGGAACAGTCGGCCCGGCTGCTGGCAGAGTTCTGTCTGGCCGTCACGAATGACACGTCGTTCATACCGTAACTGGCCGGCAGGGGACACCTGATGAATGATGAGTCCGACAACTTCTCGCCAACGCGGGCCGATGGTGCACTCACCACGTCGAATCGCCGTCAGGTACTGCGAGTTCTGGCGGCAACAGGGATCGGAACGGCTGCCTTCCGCCGCGCTGTCGCTCAGACGGTCGAACAGACAGACAGCATCGACGCAGAATCCATTCGCGATGCAGAATGGGTGGCGGGAATTGAACTGACTGACGAAGAACGGGAAACGGCAGCCAAATCCGTGCAGGGCGTGCTGCGAAAATGCGAACAAATGCGAGCTGTCACGGTCGAATACGATACGTTGCCAGCGATTCGCTTTGATCCCGAGATGTTCGAGTCACAGAGTAGAGTTCGCGTGAATGAGCGTCCGGAATGGCTGTCGCCGTTCACCTTGGCTTCTCCGAAAAAGCTGGATCCCAATGAATCTCTCTCGTTTCGGTCGATTCGTGAATTGGGCACGGCTCTCAGGGCCGGGCAGATTTCCTCGGTTCAACTGACGCGACATTGTCTGGACAGACTAACGCAGCTTGATTCTGTGCTGATGTGCGTGGTCACGCTCACCGAAGAACTGGCGTTGCGTCAGGCTGAGCAGGCAGATCGCGAATTGAAGGCAGGAAAAGACCGTGGTCCGCTGCACGGCATTCCCTGGGGCGCCAAGGATTTGATTGCCGTGGCTGGCTATCCCACAACCTGGGGCGCACCGCAGTTTCAGACACGAGTCATTGACCAAACGGCGACTGTTGCCCGAAAACTTGAGCACGCAGGCGCTGTGCTGGTGGCCAAGTTGTCGCTGGGCGCTTTAGCGATGGGAGATCGTTGGTTTGGCGGGCAGACTCGGAATCCCTGGAATCCGGATCAGGGATCCAGCGGTTCGTCGGCCGGTTCCGCAGCAGCCGTCGCAGCCGGACTGGTGCCGTTCGCTCTGGGAAGTGAGACACTCGGCAGCATCGTCTCACCCAGTCGCAGATGTGGGATTGCCGCGCTGCGCCCAACGTTTGGTCGAATCAGCCGAGAAGGCTGCATGGCGTTGTCGTGGACGATGGACAAGATCGGTCCGCTGGCCCGACGAATCGACGATTGCGGACTTGTCTTCAACGCGATTCATGGCGCCGATGACGGTGATCCGACTTCTGTTGATCGATGGTTTCAATGGCCGATGGAGGCAGATCTCACGAAACTGAAGGTTGGACAGGTGGAGGGCGTGCCGCTCAAAGAGGCGGATCAGATGATTTTGACCTGTTTCGAGGAACTTGGCGCAAACATCGTTCCGATTTCGCTGCCGGACGAATTTCCGGAATGGGCGATCAGCCTGATGCTGGACGCGGAAGCCGCCACGATTTTTCACGACCTGGTGGCAACCGGGAACACCGACGGCTTGAATCGGTGGCCGGAGATCTTCCGCAAAATGCACTTCATGACGGCCGTTGACTATTTGCATGCCGCCCGACTCCGGAGCAAACTGATGCAGAAGATGGCGGACGTCTTTCGCTCGGTCAACCTGTATGTCGGTGGCGGTGACCTGGGGATTTGCAATCTGACAGGACATCCCACCGTTGTTATTCCCACAGTCATGGTCGGTGACGGAAACACCAAACAGCCAGCCTGTGGCACGTTGACCGGTCGACTGCACGACGAAGCCACTCTGCTGGCCGTCGCTCGACTTGTGGAAACGCGTGTCAATATTCTGGCAGACGCGGTGCCTCAGGCCGTACGAGCGTCATGATCTGTGTGTGGATTGGAGTTATTGTCGTGCTGGTGAACAGGGCCACGCCATGGAGACTGCATCGCTGCCATTGCCGGAGCTGCGTCGCTG
>JAPYTO010000180.1 GCA_029941865.1 Fuerstiella sp.
CGTGAGGAAAGAGCATGGCCTGGGGGAATGGGAAAAGCGACTCAATAATCGGCAAGCAAACGGTCCGGCATTCGGCAGCGCTACGATCGCTTCATTTGCCCTTAACCAGTGGCCGCAGTTTGATGTTCCTGTACCAGCAATCGCTGCCATGGTCCTGAAGTCCGATGTATCCGCGGCGGGGGTGCGTTTTGTAGGCGACGTCAAACTTGTGTTCAGAGCCCTCAGGACGTCGATTGGCTTCGGTCCATTCGTCCAGATCCATCCTGGTAACCAACTCACCGTTGAGTTTCACGGTGATGTTGTTGCGATCGCATGTCAACAGCAGGTGATTCCATTCGCCTGCCGGTTTCATGGCGTTTTTCGATGGCGCGACCAGATCATAGATCGCGCCCGTGTCGTGAAGTCCGTTCGTCTTTGTGTCGTCCACGGCAATTTCGAGTCCGTTGAAGCCGATGTCCTTACCAGGGCGCGGTTCCAACGGAAACGTGCGAATGAAGATGCCGCTGTTGCACTTCGGACTGATGCTGAAATCGAGAGAAAGCTGAAAGTCCTTCCATATCTTTTCGTGCAGCAGCATGTAGTCGCACGGATGTGGATTCAGACTTCCGTCCTGTACGTGCCTGATTGGCAATGGTTGCCTGTTCCGCGTCATCCAACCGCTGGTACTGACACCATCGAACAACAGGAGCCAGCCTTCGGAACGTTCGGCATCGGTCAGCGAATTCTTATCGCCAGCCGCTGCCATTCCCATCGAGAGTGCGACGACGAGCAATCCCGCACAACAGAGTTGACTGAGTTTCATAATGTCCATCCTTTTCGATACTCTGTGTGAATGAACGGATTCAGTTCCGGGGCATTCGTGACCTTTTGGTTTTCGGAATCCCATTCGAGTCGTGTGCCAGGTGCGCGCAGTGCCAGAACTCCCAACAACACGGTTTCGGTCATCGGTCCGGAATAATCAAAGCTGGCCGTCGGCCGCTCGCCGCCTCTGCAGGCCAGAACCCATTCCTCGTAGTGCCCCGGGGAACGTTTGATTGTTCGGGGAACGGTCTTTGCTTCCTCCAGCAGCGACGCGGGCAACAGTTGAGGCATTCCGCCATGCGAGCCATGGTACATCTTACCTTTGCTGCCGATATACAGGACGCCGTTGTCCGGCAGTCGTTGGCCTGACGGCAATTCCGAAGGCGCTGGCGGCATGAGTCCTCCGTCGTACCATGTCATTCGGACCGGCGGCCGTTGGCCTCGTGCGGGGAATTCGAAGTAGATGATCGCGGCAATCGGGAAGGTCTCAAAATTTGGCTTGTCGTCCTCCAGCACACTGCCGTCCAGCGTCGTTCGTGCCTCGACCGTTGTCGGGGCGCCAAGGTTCAGCGCCCAAACCGGATGATCGATGATATGGCAGCCCATATCGCCGAGCGCCCCCGTGCCGAAGTCTCGCCAGCCGCGCCAACTGACCGGAGCATACGCCGGGTGATAAGGCCGCTCGTGGATCGGTCCCAGCCACAGATCCCAATCCAGCGTTGCGGGAACCGGAGGAGTTTCCGAGGGTCGACCGATTCCCTGCTTCCAGAGTTTACCAGCGCGATCGGACCAGACGTGAACTTCGCGGACGTCGCCGATGACTCCCGCTTGAATCCATTCATTCGTCAGTCGCGCTCCTTCGGTCGCATGTCCCTGATTACCCATGGACGTCATGACTCCGGCTTCCCGAGCGGCCTTCGTCAGCACACGACATTCGTGCAGAGTGTGCGTTAACGGTTTTTGCACGTAGACGTGTTTCCCGGCTTTAATGGCGGCCATCGCAGCGACGGCATGGATGTGGTCCGGCGTGCCGACCGTGACTGCGTCGATGTTCTTCGCTTCCTTGTCCAGCATGATGCGAAAGTCTTTGTAACGTCGCGCTTTTGGAAAGGCGTTGAACGAGCCGGCCGCGAGATTTTCGTCGACGTCACACAGGGCCACGATGTTCGCGCCCAGTTTGCTGACCGTCGCGATATCGCCCCCACCCATTCCACCGGCACCAATCCCTGCTACGTTCAACTGGTCACTGGGTGCCGTGTATCCGACTCCTCCCAGCACGTGCCGAGGCACGATCGTGAAACCGAACGCTGTCGAAGCCATTGCCAAAAAGAACTTTCGCCGAGTGAAAGGCAGTGCGGCGCGCGTGGATGGATCCTCGTGTTTCATGAGGTGAATTCCTGAGACAAGAGATTGAATGGCGGAAGATTCCTCTGGAATTGTCGTGACTCCATTACATGTCTACAACCATGTCGGCTGCATCAGGTGTCGCTACCGGAATCGTCTTCGCTCCGGGATTCGTCGATCTGTACGACCGAATAACCTCCCCGCGACCTGAAATACAGGACCAGCAGCAAATAGCCGACAAACATGGTTGCCGGCACAATGGCGGTCAGTTTTAACGCCATCTGTCCGCCAAAGATCCTCGCATTTTCCACTCGCCCCTTGTCATCCGGGGCATTCGGTTGGCCGGTCTCATCCCACCAGTCCTTGAGCTCCTTGAGATCATCCGGTGCGTCAGTGGGGTCGGCAAAAATCGCGTAGTCGGTATTCAGTGTCTTCGCATCATCGAGCAGCACGCCAACCTTTCGTCCGTCCAGCCCGCGAACCTTCGGGAAGACAAGAAAGCCGTTTTCGTCGGCTGCAGCGTAACGGTCATAGGTTTCCTGTGACGATTGTTTCAGTTCCGCGGACGCGTTGTAGTCCTGCTGGTAACCGATGCCCGGACCTCCCATAAAACCACCAGCAAGAGCACCAGCGGCGCCGACGGCGCCCATCGTGATGGCTCCGCCGCGCGGGAAACGTTCTCCAACGACTCCCAGCATCGTGGGCCACAGGAACGTTTTCCCGAAACCGTAAATCGTCACCGCCAGCCAGATCATTCCTGCGCTCGACGTCGAGCCCAGCAGAAACAGTCCCGTCGCGCCGAGCACTGTGCTGGCACAAAGCAGTCCAAGCGGATTAATTCTTTCAACGATCGGGCCGGCAAAGAATCGCAGCACGAACATAATGGCGGACGCATAGATAAACAGGAACAGACCCTGGCCGGACAGAAGGGACTCGGTGATGTTGGTGATCCAGCTGTCTGTCCCGAGTTCAACGTAGCCGACGCAGACCTGAAGCAGCAGCAGACAGATCAGAATCGGTGACGCGAATTCCTTCAGCATTTTGACGAAACTGATTCCGGCTTTGGCCACATCGGATTTCGGGAACTCCTCCTTCAACACGATCACGCCATACCACAGAGTTGGCACAAGGTAGAGTGCGATGGGGATTTCCCACCGAACGTTCCCGACCAGCAACTTCGCCAGCAGCCCGCCAACAATCAGTCCTCCGGGCCAGCCGGCGTGCAGAATATTGAGGTAGTGAGTTTTCTTTTCAGAGTAGATGTTGGCAATCAGTGGATTGATCGCGGTTTCGCAGAGCCCGTTGGCGACGGCGAAGCAGAACATCCCCCAGTAAAGACACTGAAACGTGGCTGCTTTTCCCGCGGCCGCATAAACCGGCGTCGCTCCCACCGTGATCACCACCGAAAGAATGTGCAGAAAGAAGGCGATTCCCAGAATCGTTTTGTAGCCCAGACGGTCGGTAATCAGACTGGCGGCAAGGATCACAACTCCGAAACCCACAAGTCCGCCGCCGGTGATTGTCCCCAGTTCGGACTGCGTGAATCCGAATTGACTCCCCCATTCCGACAGGATTCCCGCGCGAACGGCGAATCCGACGCCCGCAGTAATCAGAGTCAGAAAACTCGCCGACATCAATTTTCTGCGATTGTCCTGCATACTGATTCTCCGCTGAGTAGGTGTTGTGATGATATTGCACCGAAAATCCGTCCTCAAAAAGCCAGCCCCGGCTCACGACGTCATTTCCAATCCGCGCATGATTCCGGTTGAGGATGCGAATTGATCGGTTTCGATTCCCAGTCGCTGCAGCATACTGGCAAACAGATTCGGAAGTGGATAGTTGTTCTTGACGTCGAATGCCAGATGCTGGCCGTGCCGGAAACCGCCACCGGCCAGTACCACGGGCAGGTTTTTATCCGAATGCGCGTTGGCGCTGTCCATGTCGTCACCGTGGCAGTCCGCGCAATGCGTTCTTAGAAACATCCTCACAGACGTTTCGTCGGCGGCCACTCGTTGGCTGATCACACCGGCGGCAATTGCAAGTGCAACCACGAATATGGTGCGCAACGTGATTCCAGCGACCGACTTCATCGCGCACCCACTGTGACGGTCGGGTGCAGTGTGAGGACGTGAGGAGTCTGTTCAACGTTCCCCGAGTTGTCCGTGGCTTTTGCCCTCAGTTTTCCATCAAGCGGAATCGTGAGTTTTTTCTGCCAGGTGATGACGCCCGAAGTCCTGGAAATAATTTCCGCCTTCTGTCCGTTAAGTGTGACTGACAGAATATCGCCGTTGTCGTGCGAAATCCCGTGGACTGCGACAGCCGTTTCACCAATTTGTATGGACGTAATGATGGTCGCAGGCGGAATGTCGTCGATCGGTTCCAGCAGCGTCGGCCATTCCACATCGGATACTTCCGCCACTCGCGATTCGTCACTGGTAAGCGGTGGTTGCTCGCGATAGGCGTTGCCGTCTAACAGCAGATCCTTTGCAGAGGTGCTGATCAGTTTGGCATGCCGGCCCGGTCCGAAATAATCGTGAATGAAGATGGGTACGCCGATCGTAATCGGGGGCACGCGTGTGCCGACTCCTCGATTGACCAGCGGCCAGCGGTTAAGAAAACGTTTCGGGCGGTTGACCGTGACGTCGCGAAAGTGTGATTCCGCATCGCCGCTGATGTTGACGTCGCTGATCTGGATCAGTGGTGTGGTCGTGTTGCCGTAGCCTGTTTCAAACGTCAGGCCATCCACGCTGATGCTTCCGGTCTGAGCGCTTGCGTCATCCATGCCACGGTTGAAGGGCTCGGAATCGACATTTGAAATGTGCAGGTTGCAGTATTCGTGGTTTTCGAAGGCCGGTCGGTAAATGCCGTAAACTGCGTCGTGAATTCGCACGTTCTCCATTCGCATTGCCGGACTGTGCGGGCGAAATGCATAGTGAGAACCCCAGATCGCCAGGTTTCGGATCATGTGCGGGTGCTGCTTATCCGGGCCCGTCCAGTCGACGTTCCTGATGCGGTCGAGCATTTTCTGATCGTCGATTGGATTGTCGGGCTGATCGTTGCCGTTGGCGGCCACGACCATGCCATAGAAGCCTTCCGTATGAGCTTCATTATCTGAAAATCGCCAGATTGGAATCGTACGAACGTCGACCTGTTTCTCGCCGCCATCGGGCTGACGGATCGGGAGCACGGGATCGAAATTGCTTCGCTTCTGCATGTCGTAGCGATAACCATATTCTTCGTTTTCCGTCGACACGTTACGAGTGATCGTGTTGAGCCCATTGGCCCACCAGAACCCGGCGCCCTCGTTGGGATCAAACGGTAGTGCCTGCTTCGGGAGTCGCTTTCCCTTGAAGGCCTGCACGGCCAGATTTCGATCCAGCACGTTGAAGACTTCAGTCCCGTCTTCCAGGAAAAAACCGTGGCCCACACTTTGGTAGCCTACGCAATCCCGCACGACCAGATACTGCGTTCCGTGAATCGTCACCCAGCGGTTGTGCGAATCAACGACGGCAACTCCCTGCACCATGCTGCCCCGCATCGTTTCGCCGACAAGGTGATAGTGAATCGCATATCTTCCGAGGACGCCTTCTTTGCCAAGATGGGCAAATCGAGCATAGCTAATCCCGCCTTTGCTGAAGCGGTGATAGACCGTGTGACCACGCACGCCTTTTGGATCGGCGCTTTCAACAATCACGTTCCGCGACAGATTGGCGATCTCGCCACGGAATTCGCCGCTTCCGGAATGAGCGAACTTCAGGGGTTTGTTCAGTGTGATCGTACGGCCATTGATTGCTGCGATGGTACGTTCTTCAGACTGTGGTTCTTTGTCCCGTGACGGACCTGGGCGAAACGTTCCAGAACCGACCGCCCGTTCCGTCGCGGTTACCAGGACTTCGTCACCGACTCGCCAGTCGGCCATTGGCTCGGAAAGTTTGACGTCCGTTCGACCAGCGGCGACGTTTGCGCCAAGTTTGATCCATGTACGGGCCAGCGGACTGCCGTGAAGCTCCATGCGCCCGGAGCAGCACGCAATGGCCGGCGCATCGTTGGCGTCCATGCCTTTCAGGTGATGCAGTCGAATACGAGCCGTATGATCTGCCGGAATCGGGTGCTCCACGGTCCCGATGATTAGAGCTGGCCAGTTCTCGGCTGAGGTCTTCGGCCCGTCCTTCGAGCCTTCGAATTCACACGCGAAACCGTGTTCAGAACATTCCGACTGATGCTGAATCGTCAGCAGGCCAACATTCAGTTCGGTGTCACGGTCCACGGCAAACTTCAGCGTCCCGACAACCTGAACAAGTCGAATCACTTCCTTCGACTTCACGTCGTATCCGACGGTCGTCCCGGAACTGATCAAGACGCGATCCCCCTGTTTCGGAACGCGTTGCGATTCCCACGTCTGCTTGTCTGACCACGCGCCGTTCTGCTTCGAACGGATGCTGAAATCGAAATCATCGGAATGGTGATGGTGATCCTGCGCAATCGCCATCGGTACTTGCAGGGCAAGTACAATCGCCGCCGCGATCTGCGTGAACATGCCGGCTTGGGTAAGTTGACCTGGCATTATTGGATCGTCCTCTTTGCTTTGTAGTCCAGGCGGTTTGCCGGAAATTTCGGGATAACTCAGGCTGATCCGTACGCTCAGAACAGTTCACTGATCCGATCACCAAACGGCAGAACGGGAAACGGACGTCCGGCGTGGTCGGTATATTGTTGGTCCGTGTTGACACCCAGATGAGCGTAAACCGTGGCGAGCACATCCTGAGGCCGTTTGGGATTCTGCAACGGAAACGCGCCCTTCGAATCGGAAGCTCCAATGACTCGTCCACCAACAATTCCGCCGCCCGACATCGCAGCACTGAAGACGTTGGGGTAGTGGTCTCGCCCACCGGTCGCGTTCACTTTCGGAGTGCGGCCGAATTCGCCCCATGCCAGAACCATTGTTGAATCCAGCAGACCTCGCTGGTCAAGATCTTCGATCAGCGCCGAATAAGCCATGTCCCACCGAGGCAGAAATCCATCACGCATGGTTTCGTAACCCTTCACGTGAGTGTCCCACCAGCGACAGTCGACCGTAACGAGTGGCACACCCGCTTCGACAAGGCGTCGAGCCAGCAGGAAGCGTTGGCTCCAGGCGGGTACGCCACAACGATCCGGCGTGGGAGCCTTATACGCCGGCATAAAGCCGTAGCGATCTCGAATGTACTGCGGTTCAGCATCAAGGTCGAAGGCTTTTCGAGCGGCTTCGCCTGTCAGAATGTCCCATGCCTGAGCCTGGAATTCATCGACAGCCCTTAATTCGCGAGCAACGTCGGCTGAACGGCGCATCTGATTCAGCCCCAGCAATAACTGCCGTCGGTCTCCGACTCGATCAACGGAAACGGCGTCCGGCAGACTGAGGTTAGGAATCGTAAACGCTCCTTCATTGGCAGGGTCGGCCTGAGTTTCAAACGGGGCACAGCCGGGGCCAAGATACGCGGCATCCACGCCGGGAACTCGGCGCGGAATCATGACGTAAGCAGGCAGTTCCGGATTGCGATGACTTAGCTGATTTGCCACGATCGAACCGCAGCTCGGTTTCGTGTTGACGTCGGGGCCGCCTTCGTTGGGGTAGCCCGTGAAACACAATTGGTCGCCAGTCGAGTGCCCGGCGTCTTTGTGGTGCAGGCTGCGAATGATCGACCACTTGTCCATGATTTTTGCCGACCTTGGCAACAGATCGCAAATCTGAACATCGGGAACGGAAGTCGACGTGGTGCCGAAATAGCCGCGATAATCAACGGGAGCATCGGGCTTCGGATCCCACGTCTCGTGCTGACTCGGCCCACCTCGCATCCACAGAATGATCACTGACTTTTCACGAGCGGCGGTTAAGGTGTCAGCGTGAGCTCGAGCACGCAGCAGGTCGCCCAGCCCCAGACCCGCGACTCCCAATCCGCCCGCCTTCAGAAAACCGCGACGCCCCGTTCGCTTCAGCGAATGTCGAAAGTCCGCACAGCCGATGTTTCGTTGAATGTTCATGAACGTTCTCGATCGGTTTTGAAACGTCGCTCAGACAAGCGCCTTGTGCTACGCCAGAATATCCTTGAGGATTTCCCCTTCGACATCTGTCAGCCGAAAATCACGGCCGTTGAAGCGGTAGGTCAGTTTCGTGTGGTCGATACCCATTTGATGCAGAATCGTGGCGTGAATGTCGTGTGCGTTGACCCGGTTTTCGACGGACTTGTACCCAAATTCATCTGTCGCTCCGTAATGGGCACCGCCTTTGAATCCTCCGCCCGCGAACCACGTTGTAAACGCGTTGGGATTGTGGTCTCGTCCGCCAACGTCCTGGGAATCAGACGTGCGACCAAATTCGCCGCCGTAGATGATGATCGTTTCATCGAACAATCCACGCTGCTTCAGGTCGGCCAGCAGTGCGGCTGTCGGCTGATCAACGGTCGCCGCACACGCGCGATGATTTCCGTTAATGTCGTTGTGAGCGTCCCATGGCACGTCGCTGACTGCTCCTCCCGGAGTGTTCGGGCACGCGGCGAAAATCTGCACAAAGCGGACACCTCGTTCCACCAGTCGGCGAGCAATCAGACATTGACGTCCGTAGTCTTTCGACTCGGGCCGATTCAGGCCGTACATCTCATGGATATGATCCGGTTCCTGCGCAAGATCAAACGCTTCCGGAGCCGACGTCTGCATGCGATACGCTAGCTCGAAGGACTCCAGACGCGCGTTCAGATCGCGGTCGAACGGACGTTGTTCCGCGTGCTTTGCATTGGTGGAGTTCAGGATATCCAGCAACGAACGTTGCTGTTCGCCAGTGAGGTCTGCGGGGCGGGCCAGGTTATCGATCGGATTCGTTCCGCGCGGATCCAGTGCTGTTGCCTGATAGACCGACGGAAGAAAACCGGATGACCAGATCGGATCGGCTCCGCGCGGTTTTGTTCCGTGCATTACCACGTACGCAGGCAGGTTGGCATTTTCGCTGCCGAGACCGTACGTAAGCCAGGAGCCCATGCTGGGGAAGCCCTGACGAATCATACCCGAATTGAATTCCAACATCGCCGGGGTGTGATTGTTTGACTGCGAGTAGCACGAATACACAAACGCGATGTCGTCGACGTGTTTCGAAATATTCGGAAAAATCTCCGACGTCCACGCTCCGGATTGACCGTGCCGAGAAAACTTGAAGGGCGACTTCAAGAGCTTGCCGCTGGTTGTGAAGAAGCCGGTCTTGGGGTCGGCCCCGGCCAGTTCTGTTCCATCCCGTTTTTCGAGTTCGGGCTTGTAGTCGAAGGTGTCGACCTGCGACGGGCTGCCGGTTTGAAACAACCAGATCACGGCCTTCGCCTTCGCGTTCCCCGGTGCCGGACGCATTGCCAGCGGATTATTCGACTGTCGATCAGCGGCGACGATCCCTTCCTGATGGAGCAGGTTGGTCAACGCAAGTGAACCACAGCCAAGGCCAGACTGCTGCAGAAAGTTTCGTCGTGAGGTTGGATTTGTCATGAGGGGCTCAGTTTACAGACACGCATTAATCGATGTACACAAATTCGTTCATACACAAAATCAGGTGACAGAAATCACGCACCGCCAGAGACTCCGCGTTCGCATCTGCCCCTCGGGAATCTTTTTGACGTTGAATGAAACCCAACATCGTGTCGCGTTCTGACTCCGTGGCCGGGCGAGACAGCGCGATCTGATAGGCTCGGTCAATTGCCTGTTCGATCGTCGTCTCAGCGGTGGGCCTTGCCTGGGCCGCAAACTTTGTGGCCAATTCTCGAATGATGGTGGAATTCAGCAGCACCAATGCCTGCGGAGCGACCGTGCTTTCTTCGCGCGAGGCGATGCCCTGCATGGTGTCGGGAGCGTTAAACAACTGCAGCATGGGAATCAACTGACTGCGTTTGATTGTGAAGTACATACTGCGGCGAGTACTGTTTTGATCCAGCGAGCCCTTGCCGAACATCGTGCGATCGAGCGTTCCGCTGACAGCAAGCAACGAATCTCGAATAACCTCCGCTTCCATGCGGCGCGAACTGCGTCGCCACAGCAGCAGGTTTTCCGGATCCCTCCGGCCAGCATCTAAAATGATCTCACCCGCCTGCATGTAGACGGCACTGGTCATGATCAGTTTGTGAATGGGTTTCAACTGCCAGCCGCCTTTGATCAGTTCCGTCGCCAGCCAGTCGAGCAATTCAGGGTGTGAAGGTTTCTCACCGCGAGTTCCAAAGTCACTTGGCGTCGCCACGATGCCTCGACCGAAGTGATGATGCCACAGTCGGTTTACGATGACTCGCGCCAGCAGGTGTCCGCCGCCGTAATCGACGTCCGTCAGCCAGTCCGCCAGTCCCAGACGTCCGGGCCGCATTTTGTCCGCGGCCGCCGGTTCGGCCAGCCACTGTTTTTCCTGCTGATCCGTTCGCATCAGAACCTGCAGGAATCCAGGAGCAGCTTCGTCCTGTTTATTGTCGGAATTGCCACGACGAAGATGATAGACCTTGTAGGTGTCTTCGCCGAATTGGTACGTCGTTCCGCGAACGCTCGCCGCGAACACCTTGGTGAGTTCCGGCTTTGGAATCTGCGTATCGTGCCGTGCAACGACCTGGTTGAGCTTCAACCAGTCCAGGTCGAAGCCTTTATGCCATTCGATCAGTTTTTGCTTCTGCGCGTCGTCTCGCTTGTCTTCCGCGATGGCCAGAATCGTTGTGATGTCGGCGGGTGTCGCGGTGGCACTGGCGGCACTGGCGGCGAAGTAGAAGCCCGTTGCTGCACCGCCGTTCACAATCTTCATGAGAATTTCATTGCGGCCAGTTGCCAGTTGAATGGTCGCCGTTTCCTGTCCGGCGGCGGCAACGTTACGACCAACTTTTTTTGACAGCACTTCGCGACCATTGACCCACAGTTTGATGCCGTCGTCACTGCCGAGCGACAGTGACAGCACCTGCGGAGTTGCCGATTCGATGACGCGGAACAAATAATTACCACAGTTGTTGCCGGTGAGTTTGTCGTTATGAGCAACGCCGTCATTCCAGCTCGGCTGTTCCGTCCATTTCAGTTTGCCTTCTTCAAACGACTTACTGAGATCCGTATCAAGTTCCGGTGGGAATACCTGGTCGAAGGCTGTGTCGAAATTGGTGGAGGCAAACGGACCGATGTGATGCCAGTTTTTCATCCCGTCAATCGGCACGGACACGGCCGGTGTGGCGGCAAAGTAGAATCCTGACGGGCCGCCTCCGTTGACGATTTTCATCAACAGTTGGTTGCGACCTTTCTTCAACTTCGCCTGAACGGTGTCCTGTCCGGCGACGACTCCTCCCGACGTGAGATTTGCCAGTACCTGTTCGCCGTTCACCCAAACCTTGATCGCGTCATCTCGTCCGAGCGACAGCGACACAGCCTGATCTTCCGAAGATTCAATCATGCGGAACAGATAGTTCGCCGAATTATCGCCGACCAGAGTGTTATGAATCGTCGCGTCCTTCCAGTCCGGCTGCGGAGTCCATTTGACCTTTCCGTCCAGATAAGTGGCGGCAAGATCAACGGCGGTTTCCGGCTCGAAGGCCTGTTCGTAAGCTTTGTTAAAATCCTCTGCCGGAAACGGCCCCGAGTGATGCCAAACGTCCGGCGTAATCGTTGGTTTTGCAATCGAAGCGGCGACAGGTGTTTCTGCCGTTGCTGCAGCAATCCACGTCTGGAGGTGTGCGGGCAACTGCTGCTGCTCATACGTTGTGCGAGCCGCCACCAGTGGCGTATGAGCCGCGTCATAGTCAGCTTTCGCTTTTTGAAATGCTTCCGGCTGCATGTTAATGCCAGTGTCGGCAAACCCAACGTCGGCGAAACATGACGTCAGACGGTAATAGTCAAACTGCGGCAACGGATCAAACTTGTGACTGTGACAACGACTGCAGCCAACCGTCAGGCCAAGCATCGTTGTGCCCAGAGTGCTGACGATGTCGTCGAGCTGTTCGTAGCGGCTGCGTTCGCGTTCCTTCTGAGTCTGTTGAGTCGTATACGTCCCGGCCACCAACAGCCCCGTTGCCGCGATTTTGTTGACAGCTGACAGTGCTTCGTCGGTGGTCTGTACGTTGACGTCGGTCAGCAGATCGCCGGCGATCTGCAGTCGGACAAATTCGTTATACGGCGTGTCGGAATTCAAGGCACGAATCACGAAGTCTCGATAGTGCCACGCGTTCGGGCGGTCGCCGTCGAAGGCGTATCCGTTGCTTTCCGCGAAACGAGTCACGTCCAGCCAGTGACGTGCCCAGCGTTCGCCGAAATGTTCGTTCGCAAGTAATCCATCGATCAACCGTTCATAAGCTCCAGCAGAATCGGTTGACGCTTCCAACACAAACTTTTCGACGTCTTCCGGTTGAGGCGGTAGTCCGATCAGATCGAAGTACGCCCGACGGATTAACGTCCGCGGGTCAGCGATGTTGTTGGGCGTCATTCCAGCCAGCTGCTGTTGAGCTCGAACAAACTGGTCAACCGGCGTGCGGACCCAGGTGATGTCGGCAACTTCTGGCGGCGTCGGTTGTGCCAGAGGCTGAAACGCCCAGTGCTGTTGACCGGCTTTGATATCAATTTCGGACGACGCAACAACAGCCTCCCCCTCGCGTGGATCGGGTGCTCCCATTTCGATCCACTTGCGAAAGTGGCCAATCAATTCGTCCGGCAGCTTGCCCTTCGGAGGCATCTTGAACGAGTCGTGCGTCAACGCGCTGAGCAGCAGACTTTCGTCCGGTTTGCCGGGGACAACTGCTGGTCCACTTTCACCGCCCTTGCGACTGCCGTCACGAGAATCGAGCAGCAAAGCGCCCTTCAGCTTGTTCTTGCCCGCCGCGCCCGCGGAATGACATTCGTAACAGTGCTTGACCAGCTCTGGACGAATCTTCGCTTCGAAGAAGTCCAATCCCCGTCGATCATCATCAGCGCCTTGCAGCGATATTGTCGTGATCAGAAGAAACGGCAGAAGAAGCAGTTTTCTCACGAAGATCTCCATTAGGACCTTCTTTGTGCTGAGCGTTGTTGCGCCTTGTGGAACGGGCGGAACAGCAGTCGAAAGGCGAGAGCAAGTTGAGGGGGGGGGACTCGGGCAGGACTTGCTGACATTGTCTGTCAGGCGCGGACCAGGTTACCATAAACTTCGGACGTGGAGAGTGCATTTAGCGCATTAATCCGAGGGGCCGCCGACATTACGGGTGATTTCAAAGCCCAGTCACCTCGCAATGGTCAACAGCCAAAAATCCCGGGGAGTGTTCCCGCGATCGTACACGCAGCCCCGTTGCAATATCTCACAACCCTGTTTCACTATTTCGCAATTCTGTCACCGGGCGAATTCTCCAGCCGTTTGGCGGAGTCCGCTGACTCCTCTCGCGATCCAACTAATGTGTACAGTTGTCATTGCAGATGTCCGCCGCCAATTTAGTCACGCTTAGCATGGGCGTCGATGCTGTTCTGGCCGCTTTCCTGCCAAACGACTTTACCAGTCTGCCGACGTATGAGTTGATGACAATCCGGTCGATCGAATCCCGTAGGGTCAAAAAACTGAACCGAACGCGAAGCTCTTTGACAATCAGGTGTTAGCAAGCGAATCGAGTCACGATTTCGGCCGAACGTGGTTGAGACGATTGGACCACAGGCGAGTAAATCGGTGTCTGTTTCAACTGAGCGCGCACCTTCACCGCAGAATGACCACGATTCGGTGCAGCTCCGAATCAAGCGGCGCGTCGGTGGTAGTACTTGAGCATGCCACCGAGTCGTTCACCGCCAGGAGCCGACGTTGATCGTCGTCGAGCAGGAGTCGCTTGTGCCCCAGCTTCTTCAGCAGGGCTTCGATCTGTGCATTCTGAAACTCGATGACCTGCTGCTGACGCTCATTGACGAGCCCGCAGAGTGCAGCGTGCAGAATGTGCCAGGGCTGGAGAATGAAAGACATGGTTACCGCCGGAAATCAGCCAGTTTCCGGTACCGAGAGATGAAATCAAACGGCTGAGATGCGAGACTCTGAGGACGAGGGGGAAAGGATTGTGCCATTGTTTCCAGAGCTGGAACGGTACTTGTCGGAACTTTGGGACCAGGCAGCATCTGACGAACTCTACGTATTTCCAAACATTCGTCACACCACCAACGTTCTGCCAACTTTACAGCGAATCATCAAGCGTGCCGGTCTGAAGGTCTGGCCCAAGGCATGGCAGAACCTACGAGCCACCAGAGCCACCGAACTGGAGAATGAGTTTGGGGCTCACAAATCCACCCAGTGGTGTGGACACACAGAGAAGATTGCTGAGGCTCATTACTGGATGGTCACGGCAGATGCAGTCAGCCTTGCAGCTAAATGGGAGAGTGGTGCACATGTGGTGCAGCAGAGTGCGGAAGGTGGGGGCAATACATCGCAACCAAAAAAAAAAACCCCAGTGTTTGCTGGGGTTTGCGACACCCTGCATGGCAATGCAGGAGTACCTAGTGGGGCCAGAGGGACTCGAACCCCCAACCAACGAATTATGAGTTCGCG